>NZ_DATBMI010000237.1:0-4591 GCF_036554925.1 Pedococcus sp. | reverse complement strand
CGAGACTTCAGGCGGCCGGACACGATCACGCGGGTGCCGCGCTGCAGGGACTCGGCGACGTTCTCGGCTGCGTCGCGCCACACGGAGCAGCGCATGAACAGCGTCTCGCCGTCCTTCCACTCGTTGCTCTGCCGGTCGAACGCCCGCGGCGTCGAGGCCACGGTGAAGTTCGCGACGGCAGCGCCGGAGGGGGTGAAGCGGAGCTCCGGGTCGCCGGTGATGTTGCCGATGATGGTGATGACGGTGTCGCCAGCCATGAGGCGGTTCCCCTTGGGTTCGGTCGGTGTCGGTGGACTGTCAGGCGCCGGGGCGCAGCAGCTTGGTGCGCATGACCGACTCGTTCAGCCCGAGCTGGCGGTCCAGCTCCTTGGCCGTGGCCGGCTCGGAGGTGAAGTTGACGACGGCGTAGATGCCCTCGGACTTCTTCTTGATGTCGTAGGCAAGACGACGACGGCCCCACACGTCCACGTTGTCGACGGTGCCACCGTCCTTGGTGATGACGGTGAGGAACTTGTCGAGCGACGGTGCGACCGTCCGGTCGTCGAGCTCGGGGTCGAGGATGACCATGAGTTCGTACTGACGCATGCTGATAACCCGCCTCCTTTGGTCTTTGGCGGTCACGGTCTCTCCGTGACAGGAGGGTTGCAGTGCGATCCCCCTGGCGCGTGCTGCTCACGGGTGTGAGCTGCGAGGACCCGGGGGAACTGCACAAGGGTACCGGCTCCCTGCCTGACGGGCTAAATCCTGTCCCCAGCCACCGACAACCGGTCGACGGACGTCAGCCGAGGCGGACCAGCAGGCGGTCGGGGGCGTCGGTGAAGTCCCCGGCGAGCTCGTCGACCACGGCGTCTCCGCCGAGCTCGTCGACGACCTCGTGACCGGCCTCGTCCGTGCCCGGCTCGGGTGCGGCGGGACGCTGCGCGGCGGCGCGCCACACCCGCCACACCAGGTAGAGCACGCCGGCGACGCGCAGGACGAGGAAGACGGAGTACCACGCGGGCGGCAGGCCGCGGTCGGCCTTGCTGAGCCCGCCGAGGTAGAGCCAGACCATCGCGAAGTGCAGGGCCTCCGCCCCGACCCACACGAGGTGGTCGCGCCACCTCACCCCGCACAGCGCGGCCAGCGGCAGCAGCCACAGCGACGCCTGCACCGGGAAGCTCTTGCCGGTCACCAGGACGATCGCGACCATGACGAACGCGACCTCCGCGACGCCGGGCCTACGCCGTGTCCCCAGCGCCAGGGCCGCGCCGGCGACGCACGCAGCGGCGATGCCCAGGACGGCGAGCAGCGTGACCACCCCGCTGGGCAGGGCCGCGCCGAGAAGCCGCGGCACCATCCACGGCGACCCCAGGCCGGCGTCCGACCGCCACCACGCGGCATACGCGCGGGTGATCGCCCCCGGGTTGGCGAGGAGGAAGGGCAGCAGCACCAGCCCGACCCCCAGGGCGGCGCCGGCCAGGGCGCGCCGGACCGCGGCCCACCGCCCGGTGCGCAGGCCGAGCAGGACCAGCGCCAGCAGGATGAGCAACGGGTAGGTGCGCGCGACGACGGCCAGGCCGAGGAAGGCTCCCGCGAGGAGCGGCTGCCTGCGCCCCCAGGCCCACAGGCCGGCGGCGACGAGCGCCACCCCGAGCGTGTCGGCCGAGACGAGCGGGACGAGGACGAGCAGGGGGCTGGCCGCCAGCACGACGACGTCGGCCACGTGCCGGGGCCGGCTGGCAGCCGTGAGGAAGACGGTCACCACGACCAGGGCGGCGGCGACGACGGCCCAGAGGCCGAAGAACCACCGGGTCTGGTCGAGCACGCTGCCGTCCGGGACGAGCCCGCCGACGAACGCCATCACGGCGCCGGTGCCGACCGGGTGGTCGAGGGTCGCGGTCTCACCACTGGTGGCGAGGTAGCCGCCCAGACCGGACTGGAGGTTGCCGATCCGGTACAGCGCCGGCAGGTCGGAGAAGCAGCCGTGCCAGAACTGGTCGGCACCGTTCCACCCCTGGGCGACGCAGTGGGACCGCTGCACGGCACCGAGCGCGACGAGGGCCGCGGACACCACCAGGAGCGGCGTGACGGTGGCCAGCCATGACCGTGCCCGAGCGGAGGCGTGCCGCCCGAGCGGCCCGCCCACGGCAGCCAGGGACGCCTGGTCGGGCGGTCCCGGCTGCCGCTGCGGCCCCGGCGACGGCTGGGGCCCGGTCATGGGCCGGTGGTCGCCCCTCCGCCGCCGAAGATCGTCCGCGTCCCCGTGGGGGTCGGCTCGACGGTCTGCGTGTCAGTCGGCTTCGGCGGCTTGTCGGTCTTGGTCAGGGTCGGCCTCGGGACCCTCGTGGTCCGCGTGGTCGTGGTGGTCGTCGTGGTCGCAGTCGTCGTGGTCGTCGTGGACGAGGGGGTCCTGGTCGGCGTCGGGGTCGGGACCTTCTCGTCGCCGACACCGGCCCGCTCGGGGAACTCGAGCACCTTCTGCCCCGCGAGAGCCGCCGTCATGTAGTCGGTCCAGATACGCACCGGGACCGTGCCACCGGTGAGCTCGCCGAACCCCGGGAGGTCGGACATCGAGACGGTTCCGGCCTTGGGCCCCGAGCCCTTGTAGATGCCGACCGCGGTGGCCAGCTGCGGGGTGTAGCCGTCGAACCAGGCCGCGTAGTTGCCGGAGGTCGTGCCGGTCTTGCCCGCAGCCGGCCGGCCCAGGCCCTGGGCGAACTCCGCGGTGCCGTCCTCGATCGGCTCCTGCATGGCGTCGATGGTGTCGGCCATGACGTCCTTGTCGAAGACCGCCTTCTTGCTGATCTTGACCTTGTAGTCCAGGTCGCCGGTGCTCGGCCCACCCTTGACGCTCTTGATGAAGTACGGCTGGGCGCGGACGCCCTGCGCCGCGATGGTCGCGTAGGCGTTGGCCATGTCGCGCACCGTGACGACATCCGTGCCGAAGACGTTGGCGTAGTTGTCGCCCAGCGGCGTCATCTTCTTGGCCTCGGCGGTCTCGTCGTCCGGCAGGCCGGCGGTGATCGCCGCGGCCTTGGTCTTCGCGGGGTCGACCTCGATGTTCAGCTTGGCGTAGACGGTGTTGACCGAGTGGCCGGTGGCCGTGCGCAGGTCGATCTTCCCGAACTGCTCGTCGGCGAAGTTCTCGACCTGGCCGGTGCGCTCCTCCTCGGTGCCCCCGGCAGAGTCCTCGAACTCCTTGAAGTACTGCGGGCTGCTGCCGTCGTACTTGGTCTTGGTGCTGATCTCCTCCTGGAGGGCGGCGATCAGGGTGAAGACCTTGAAGGTCGAGCCGGCCTGCATCGTCGCGTCCGTGGCCGCGTTGAACTGGGTCTTGCCGTAGTCCGCGCCGCCGTACATCGCGACGACGGCGCCGTCGCCCGGCTTGATGCTCGTGAGCCCGACGTGGAGGTCCTTGCCGGCGGCGCCCTCAGGCATCCGGGCCCTGACGGCCTTGACCGCCGCATCCTGCGACTTCTTGTCGATCGTCGTGACGATCTTGTAGCCACCGCGGTCGATGTCGGCGTCGGTCAGCTTGACCCGGCCCTTGAGCTCGGCCTTCACCTGGGCGACGAGGTAGCCGGTCGGCCCGCTCGCGCCGCGGCCGGCCTGGTACTTCACGACCTTGGGGAAGGTCGACCTGCGGCGCTGCTCCTCGGTCAGCCACCCCTGGCTCTGCATCCCCTCGAGGACGTAGTCGACCCGCTCCTCGGCGTTCTTCTTCTGCTCGGCGCCCAGGCCCGGGTCGTAGTACGACGGCCCGCGGATCACGGAGGCCAGCAGGGCACCCTCGGCAGCGTTCAGCTTGGAGACGTCCTTGCCGAAGTAGGCCTTGGCGGCGGTCTGCACGCCGTAGGCGCCGCGGCCGTAGTAGATGGTGTTGAGGTAGTCCTCGAGGATCTGGTCCTTGGACTTCTGCTTGGCGATCTTGATCGAGATCATGATCTCCTTGGCCTTGCGGCTGAGCGTCTGGTCCTGGGTCAGGAAGTAGTTCTTGACGTACTGCTGGGTGATGGTCGAGCCGCCCTGGGTCTGCCCGCCGCGCAGGCCCACCCACACGGCCCGGGCGATGCCGGTCGGGGAGATCCCGGAGTTCTCGTAGAAGTTGCGGTCCTCGGCGGCGAGGTGCGCCTGCTGGACCGCCTTGGGGATCTTCGACAGCGGCACCGACTCACGGTTGACCTCGCTGATCCGGTCGATCTCGGTCTTGCCGTCGGAGTAGTAGATGACCGACGCCTGGGCGTCGGCGAGGTCGTTGGGCTCCGGGATGTCGGTCGACGCGTAGGCGACGAAGAAGCCGATGACGCCGAGCAGGGCGGCACCGAGCGCGGCGAGGCCGAGGCGCTTCCCCCACAGTCGGCCGTCGAAGCCCTGCTTCTGCTGCTTGGCCTTGGACTGGCGGGCCCTGGCCTGGGCTCGCGTCTTCGGCGCCTGGGCACGCGTCTTGGGACGTGGAGTGCTCATCAAACCTTCTCGATCGACACAAGGGCGGACCGCCGGTGGCGACGGTCCGTCCATCAGTATGACCATGATTTCTGGAAATGGTCATTCTGCGGGTGGACCACAGGCCCCCTGACCTGCACAATCACGCCACCGAGCGGCGCGGAGCACC
>NZ_DATBMI010000216.1:0-7968 GCF_036554925.1 Pedococcus sp. | reverse complement strand
CCGGCCCTCGTGGTGCTGCGGAGCGGTTTCCGGCATGCTCGTGCGGGCCCCTGCAACCAGCGCCGAGGAGAACCGCCATGACCGCGACCGACACCTACCGCCGCTTCGAGCGGGTCGACGGGGTCGACGAGACCCCCCGGGGCCTGCTGGCGTCCCTGCACGGGGAGCAGCTGCGGGTGGACGTCGTCCGCGACGACGTGGTCCGCGTGAAGATCAGCCGGGGCGGCAGGTTCGACGAGGAGCCGACGTATGCCGTGTGCGTCGACCCGCTCGAGGGTGCCCCCGGCTTCGCCGTGGAGCGCGGTGACGGGGTGGTGCGGCTGCGCACGGAGGCGCTCGTGCTCTCGCTCCACCTCGACCCGTTCCACCTCGACGTGCACCGGCCCGACGGCACGCCCGTCGTCGAGACGGCTCAGGACGCGCAGGGGCGGTACTGGGCCTATGCCACGCTCAACGACGCCTTCACGGTCCGCCGGCGGTGCCGCCACGAGGACGCGATCTACGGGCTCGGCGAGAAGACCGGCCACCAGAACCGCAAGGGCCGTGACTTCACCCTCTGGAACACCGACGTCCTCAGCCCGGACGCGACGGGGGAGTTCACGGCGGGGAGGCCGGGCGACGACCCGCGGGCCGATCCGACGAGCACCGAGTTCGACCCCTACTACGTGTCGATCCCGTTCTTCTACCACCAGGGCCATCCCGCGGGCGGCATGTCGGGGTCGTTCGTCGACAACAGCTACCGCGGCGCGTACGAGTTCTCCCACCCCGAGGAGTACCGCATCCACTTCGAGGGCGGGCAGTACACCGAGTACATCTTCGCCGGTCCGTCGATGCCCGAGATCCTCAGCGCCTACACCTGGCTCACCGGACGCACCTCCCCACCGCCCCTGTGGTCCCTCGGCTACCACCAGTGCCGCTGGTTCGACTACTCGCAGGACGCCGTCGAGGCCCTGGCGCAGCGGCACCGTGACCTCGAGATCCCCTGCGACGCCCTGTGGCTCGACATCGAGTACATGGACGGCTACCGCGTCTTCACCTGGAACACCGAGTCCTTCCCCGACGCCCCGGGAATGTTGAAGCGGTTGCAGGACAGCGGTTTCCGGGTCATCACCATCATCGACCCCGGCGTGAAGCACGACCCGGGGTACTGGGTGTACGACCAGGCGCTGGAGCGCGACGTCCTGTGCCGCACCGAGGGTGGCGACGTCTACATCGGCCAGGTCTGGCCGGGTGACACCGCCTTCCCCGACTTCGCCACCGAGGAGGCCCGCGCCTGGTGGGGCGAGCTGAACGCGGCCCACGTGCAGTCGGGGCTGGCCGGGATCTGGAACGACATGAACGAGCCCGCGACCGGCAACATCGACCCCGGCCGGATGCGCTTCGACCACGGGACGCAGTCGCACGAGAGGTTCCACAACCAGTACGCGCTGCTCATGGCCATGGGCACGACCCAGGGCCTGCTCGAGGCCATGCCGGACAGGCGCACCTTCGTGCTCTCCCGGGCCGGCTTCGCCGGGATCCAGCGGTATGCCGCGAACTGGATGGGGGACAACGTCTCTCGCTGGGACCACCTGTGGCTCAGCATCCCCATGGCGACCGGGTTCGGGGTGTCCGGGCAGGCGTTCGTCGGAGCGGACATCGGAGGCTTCGCGGGGAACTCCCAGGCCGAGCTGTACCTGCGCTGGATGCAGTACGGCGTCCTCACTCCCTTCTGCCGCAACCACTCCGGCATCGGCAACGTCGACCAGTACGCCTGGGCGTGGGGCCAGACGGTGCAGGACCTGGTGCGAGAGGCACTGCGGCTGCGTTACCGCCTGCTGCCCTACATCTACGCCACCTTCATCACGGCCTCCGAGACGGGTGCGCCCGTGCAGCGGCCACTGGTGTTCGACTACCAGGACGACCCGCTCGTCCGCGACATCGACGACGAGTACCTCTTCGGCCCCGACCTCCTCGTGGCCCCCGTGGTCGAGCCGGGGCAGACCGCTCGTCAGGTCTACCTCCCCGCGGGCGACTGGTACGACTGGAACTCGGGGCAGCGGCACGCCGGCGGGTCCTTCGCCCTCGTGCCCACGCCGATGGAGCACATCCCGGTGTTCGCCCGCGCCGGGTCCGTCATCCCGATGTGGCCCGAGGCGCCGGCGACGACGGCGGGATACCACCCCCGCACGGTCGAGCTGCACCTGTTCGTCCCGGCCACGGACGGCGCACACACGTCGACGCTCCACGAGGACGACGGGCTGACCTTCGCGGCCGGCGAGGGCAAGAGGTACTGCACCGCGTTCACCGTGACCCGCTCCGGCAGCCGGGTCGAGGTGCTGGCGGAGGTGGAGGGTGAGGGCTACCCCGAGTTCGCCCGCGAGTCGTTCCGGCTCGTCGTGCGCGGGGCCACGCCCGAGCGGGTCCGGATCGACGGCGACGTGGTCGAGCTCGACGGCCACTCGGTGACGTTCGCGAACGCGGGGACCGGCTTCACCGCCGAGCTCGACCTGCCGCCGTCGGCGTAGGAGGGGTCCGGTCCACAGGGCGCGCCCTACAGCCGCAGGAGGGCCTCGCGCATGCCCTTCTCCGCTTCGTCGCCGAGCCTCTTGAGGGCCGGGGCGAGCAGCGGCGCCACGAAGCGAGTCAGACCCTTGAACTCGAAGTCGGCGGTGTAGGTCACCCGGGTCCCGAGGTCGGGTCCGGCGCCTGCCGGCACCGCGTCGAAGCGCATGGTGTCGTGAGCCACCACCGTCGCGTTCTCGCCGCGCAGGCGGATCAGCGCGTTCTCGCGGCGGTCCTCCACGACGTAGGTCAGCTCGGTCTCCCTCCCGGCGAACTTCGAGGTGTTGCGGTACCGGGTCCCGACGCCGCCGTCGCCGCTCTCACGGACGGTCCGGACCGTGCCCGGGTCCCACTCCGACGTCGTGCTGAAGTCGGCGAGGTAGGCGTAGACGGCGCCCAGGGGTCGGTCGACGGTCACGGTGCGCTCGATCTTCACGAGGTCCTCCTGGTCGTGCGGGGGCGACGGCTGCGGTGAGCCGGCGGCGAGGGGGGCGCGTCCGGCCCCGCGGGTCGCGCGTCGGGTCTGCGCCCATCCCAACACGTGGGCCGCGGGGCCGCGCGGCGGCGAGTCGCCCCAAGCCCGGTCCCTGTGCCCGGTGTGCGTGGGAGATTGGGCGCATGGAGGTGTCGGCGACCACGGTCTCCGGTCTCGTCGCGGCGCTGGGCATCGGTCTGCTGATCGGGGTCGAGCGCGAGCGCCGCAAGGGCCACGGGTCGCTGCGCTCGGCGGCAGGGGTGCGCACGCACGCGCTGCTCAGCCTGTCAGGCGCCCTCGCGCTGCTCCTCGACCCACGCCTCCTCGTCGTTGCCGCTGTCGCCGTGGGGGCGCTCGCAGTGGTCAGCTACACGCGCACCGACAGCGCGGACCCCGGGGTCACCGGCGAGGTCACGATGCTGGTCAGCCTGCTGCTGGGTGCCGTCGCCGTCGAGAACGCGGCACTGGCCTCCGGCGTGGGGGTCATCGTGGCCGTCCTGCTCCACACGAAGCGGCCGCTGCACCGCTTCAGCCGGGACTACCTCACGCAGACCGAGCTGGGCGACCTCCTGCTGCTGGCCGCCGCCATCCTGGTGATCTGGCCGCTGCTGCCCGACCGTGCGCTGGACCCGTGGGGTGTCCTGAACCCGGCGTCGCTGTGGAGGTTCGTCGTGCTCGTGATGGCGGTGGGCGCTGCCGGCCACGTCGCGCTGCGGGTGGTCGGGGCGCGCTGGGGGCTGCCCCTGGCCGGCTTCTTCTCCGGGTTCGCGTCCTCCACGGCTGCCGTCGCCGGCTTCGGGCAGCGGGCCCGGGCCACCCCTGAGATCCGCAGCCCGGCGGCGGCGGCCGCGCTGCTGGCCAACCTCGCCTCCCACCTGCTCTTCGTCGTGGTCGTCGGCGCAGGCTCTGCTGCGCTGCTCCGGTCTGTCGGCTGGGCCCTCGCGGCGAACTGTGTCGTGCTGCTGGCGGCGAGCATCGTCGGGATCTGGCGCGCCCCCGACGAGACCGAGCCGCTGCCCGGCCAGCCCACCGCCCGGGCGTTCCGGCTGAGCTGGGCCCTGACGTTCGGCGCCGCCATCGCGGTGGTGCTCCTGCTGTCCGCATGGCTGCAGCAGGTCTTCGGCGACAGCGGAGCCCTCGTGACGGCCGGGATCGCGGCGCTGGCGGAGCTCCACGCGTCGGCCGCGAGCATCTCCCAGCTGGCGGCCTCGGGCGACATCAGCCTGGAGAACGCGCGGTGGGGCATCGTCGCCCTGCTCGTCGCCAGCGGAGTGGTGAAGGCCGTGGTCGCCTTCACGAGTGGAGGCCGCCGCTACGGCCTCAGGGTGACGTCCGGGGTCCTCGGCGGCGCCCTGGCCGCCGGCCTCGTCGTGAGCGCGATGCCGCTGTAGCGGGCAGGCTGTGCCTCAGCAGATCCCCTGACCGGACCAATCCGGCTCCCGACCACGCATCGAAGGACGGTCATGACTGGACCAGCACTGCCCGCGCGACCGACGGTGGCGGTCATCGGCGCGGGCGTCTCCGGCCTGACGGCGGCCTACCTGCTCGCCCGTACCCACGACGTCACCCTCTTCGAGGCCGAGGACCGCCTCGGCGGGCACGCCCACACCCACGACCTCGTCGACTCCCGCGGCCGCAGCCACGCGGTCGACAGCGGCTTCATCGTCCACAACGACCGCACCTACCCGCTGCTGCGCCGCCTGTTCACCGAGCTCGGGGTGGAGGCCAGGCCCACCGAGATGAGCATGAGCATCCGGTGCGAGGAGTGCGGGCTCGAGTACGCCGGCGGGCGCGGCCTGAGAGGAATCCTCGCCCAACCGCGCCGCCTCGCCGACCCGCGCTTCGTGCGGATGCTCCTGCAGGTGAGGCGGTTCCACCGTCGCGCCACGGCCTTCCTGGCGCGCACGGACGACTCCGACGCGACGACCTACGGCGACTTCCTGCGGGCCGAGGGCTTCAGCGAGCACTTCGTCAGCCACTACGCGGTCCCGGTCGTCTCGTGCGTGTGGTCCTCAGGCGGGGACACCGCCCTGCTCTACCCGGCGCGCTACCTCTTCCGCTTCCTCGACCACCACGGGATGCTCAGGGTCACCGGGTCGCCCCAGTGGTTCACCGTCGTCGGGGGCTCGCGGACCTACGTCGAGCGGATCGCGTCGCGGCTGCCGGCGGTGCGGGCCGGCAGCCCGGTCACCGCCGTGTGGCGTCATGGCGACTTCGTCGAGGTGGAGGACGCGAGCGGGGCGACGGCCCGCTTCGACAGGGTGGTCGTGGCGACCCATGCCGACCAGGCGCTCTCCCTCCTCGCCGACCCCACCGGCGACGAGGTGGCCGTCCTGAAGTCGTTCGGCTACACGCCGAACGAGACAGTGCTGCACACCGACGCCTCCCTGCTGCCCCGGGCCACCCAGGCGAAGGCGTCGTGGAACTACCTCATGGACTCCTGCTCCACCCGCGGCGGCGCACCGGTGGTGACCTACTGGATGAACCGCCTGCAGGGCCACGAGTCGGCCGAGCCCCACCTGGTCACGTTGAACGCGCGGAGCCGCATCGCCGCGGACAGCGTCCTCGCCGTCATGGACTACGCGCACCCGCTCTACACCGCCGAGTCCGTCGCTGCACAGCCCCGGCTCGCCTCCCTCGCGACGGACCGCACCGTGTTCGCCGGGGCGTACCACGGCTGGGGGTTCCACGAGGACGGCTGCCGGTCCGGGGTCGAGGCGGCCCGGCACTTCGGGGTGGACTGGTGACGCACGCCGCGCCCGGCACCGTGACGGCGCCGGCGCCGGGCGACGGACCGTCCCTCGCGCTGCCCGAGCTCCCGTCACTCGTGGTGGGGGAGGTGCGGCACCACCGGCCGGGTCCGGCGGTGCGGCACGGCTTCGGGCACCGGGTGTACCAGTGGCTCGTCGACCTCGACGCCCTCCCCAGCCCCCCGTGGTACCTGCGGCCGTTCGCGACCTTCCGTGCCTCCGACCACCTCGGCGACCCCGCCCGCTCACTGCGGGAGAACGTCGACCACTACCTCGCGCTGCACGGCATACGCCTGGGTGAGGGGGGCCGGGTCCTCATGCTCGCCAACGCCCGGGTCCTCGGGCACGTCTTCGACCCGCTGACGGTGTTCTGGTGCCTGCGGGAGGACGGCCGGCTCGAGTGTGTCGTCGCCGAGGTCCACAACACGTATGCCGAGCGCCACGTCTACCTCCTGCACCCCGACGCGCAGGGACGGACGCGCGTCGACAAGCAGTTCTACGTCTCCCCGTTCAACGACGTGAGCGGACGCTACGAGATGCGCTTCACGCTCACCCCGCAGCGGGTCGCGGCCGTCATCACGTTGCTGCGCGACGGCGCACCGGCCTTCACGGCGTCGTTCGCAGGGGTGCCGCAGCCGGCGACGCGCGCGGCGACCCTGCGGCAGGTCCTCACGAACCCCTTGATGCCACAACGGGTCTCGGCCCTGATCAGGGCCCACGGCATCTGGCTCTGGGTCAGGCGGCTCCCCGTCGTCCGCCGACCTCACCACGCCCCCCAGGAAGGTGTCTGACGAATGACCGTCTCCTCGACCATGCACTGGCCCTCGCTCGCACGGAGCCCGCGGGCGCCGCTGCACGCCAAGGTCGCACGAAGCATCTTCGAGCGTGCCGTCCGGATGGTCCCGGTGCGGGTGGTCACGCCGGACGGCCGGAGCTGTGGCGGAGACACCGGTCCCTCCGCACCGGTCTTCGAGATCGTGCGTCCGGGGTCGTTCTTCGCGCGGCTCGGCCGCGACACCAAGGTCGGCTTCGGCGAGGCCTACATGGCCGGGGACTGGCGCGCCGGGCCCGGGACCGACCTCGCCGACCTGCTGACGCCCTTCGCGGCCCGGCTCACGACGCTCGTGCCGCAGCCGCTGCAGCGGCTGCGCGCTGTGGTCGACCAGCGCATCCCCGCGCACCACGAGAACACGCTCGAGGGGTCGCGGGACAACATCGAGGCCCACTACGACCTGAGCAACGACCTGTTCGCCGCGTTCCTCGACCCCACGATGAGCTACTCCTCGGCGTGGTTCCCGGACGACGTCGACCTGGTCGGTGCGGGTGACCTCGAAGGGGCGCAGCTGCGCAAGATCGACGGCATCCTGGACTTCGCCGGTGTCCGCGAGGGGACGCGCGTCCTGGAGATCGGCACCGGCTGGGGAGCCCTGGCGATCCGAGCGGCCCAGCGTGGCGCGCAGGTGACCACCGTGACCATCTCCCAGGAGCAGCTCGACCTCGCGACCAAGCGCGTCGCAGAGGCGGGGGTGTCGCACCGCGTGGACCTGCGTCTGCAGGACTACCGGGAGGTCGTGGGCGACTTCGACGCAATCGTCAGTGTGGAGATGATCGAGGCCGTCGGCGAGGAGTACTGGCCGACCTACTTCGCCGCGATCGACCGGCTCCTCGCCCCCGGCGGCAAGGTGTCGATCCAGGCGATCACGATGGCCCACGAGCGGATGCTCGCGACCCGGCGGTCGTTCGGCTGGATCCAGAAGTACATCTTCCCGGGTGGCCTCATCCCGTCGCTGCAGGCCATCGACGAGACCCTGGCCGCGCACACCAGCCTGCGGGTCAGCCAGCGGCGCGAGCTGGGGCCGCACTACGCGAGGACGCTGCGGCTGTGGCGCGACCGCTTCACCCAGGAGTGGCCGGCCATCCACGCGCAGGGGTTCGACGAGACGTTCCGGCGGATGTGGGAGTTCTACCTGGCCTACTGCGAGGCCGGCTTCCGCACCGGCTACCTCGGCGTCAGCCAGCTCCAGCTGACCCGCGCCCCGGCCTGGGGCTGAGCGCGGCTCAGCGGCTGACCTTCTCCCACCCCCGCTTCGGCGCCCGGGTGCCCTCCCGGTCCTCGTCACGGCTCCGGTAGACGATGTAGGGGCGGGTGACGTAGCCGAGCGGTGCGCTGAAGACGTGGACGAGCCGGGTGAACGGCCA
>NZ_DATBMI010000192.1:0-5824 GCF_036554925.1 Pedococcus sp. | reverse complement strand
CCGGTGGCCCGGTGCGCGCCGTGCTCGAGTGCGCCGGCATCCACGACGTGCTCAGCAAGTCGCTCGGCTCCAGCAACGCCATCAACATCGTCCACGCGACGGTCGAGGCCCTCAAGGGCCTCGAGCGGCCGGAGGCTGTCGCCGCCCGCCGCGGCCTGCCGCTGGACGAGGTTGCCCCGGCCGCCATGCTGCGCGCCCAGGCAGCCGGTCGCGAGGCCGCGAAGGCTGGTGCGTGATGGCGCGTCTGAAGGTGACCCAGACCCGTTCCGAGATCGGTGGCAAGCAGAACCAGCGTGACACGCTGCGCAGCCTCGGTCTGAAGCGCATCGGCGACGTCGTCGTCAAGGAGGACCGCCCCGAGATCCGCGGGATGGTCCGCACGGTGACCCACCTGGTCTCCGTCGAGGAGGTTGACTGACCATGGCCGAGAAGAAGAAGGCCACCGAGGCTGCTGCCGGCGGGAGCGCCCTGAAGGTGCACCACCTGCGTCCCGCCCCCGGCGCCAAGACCGCCAGGACCCGTGTGGGTCGTGGTGAGGGCTCCAAGGGCAAGACGGCCGGCCGCGGCACCAAGGGCACCAAGGCCCGCTACCAGGTTCCGGAGCGCTTCGAGGGCGGCGCCATGCCGCTGCACATGCGCCTCCCGAAGCTGCGTGGCTTCAAGAACCCGTTCAAGGTGCAGTTCCAGGTGGTCAACCTCGACCGCCTCTCGGCGCTGTACCCCGACGGCGGCGACGTGACCGTGGACGACCTGGTCAGCAAGGGTGCTGTGCGCCCGGGCCACCCGGTCAAGGTCCTCGGCACCGGCGAGATCTCCGTCAAGGTGAATGTCACCGCTGACAAGTTCTCGGCCACCGCCAAGGAGAAGATCGAGGCCGCAGGCGGCTCGGTCGCCTCCGCCTGACACAGAGCACTGGCGGGAACCCCACCGGAACCCGTCCGTTCATGAAGTAGCAAACGAGCGCCCCGGGCGCCGGGCCCAGCGGTCCGGTGGCCCGGGGCTACTCGCAGGAGCGGTAGAGTCCCCGGCGACGGGGGCGGGGTATCGTTCCTTGGATTGTCAGTCACACCCGCGGTGATGCCGCGCCACCAGGAGGACCAGTGCTTACCGCCTTCACCCGTGCGTTCAAGACGCCGGACCTGCGCAAGAAGCTGCTGTTCACCCTCGGGATCATCGTCCTGTTCCGGCTCGGCAGCCTCGTCCCGGTTCCGGGCGTGAGCTACACGGCCGTCCAGAACTGTCTCGCGGACGCCCCGAAGAACACCGGGGTCCTCGGCCTTGCCAACCTCTTCAGCGGCGGGGCCCTGCTGCAGCTGTCGATCTTCGCGCTCGGGATCATGCCGTACATCACGGCGAGCATCATCGTGCAGCTCCTCACCGTGGTCATCCCGCGGTTCGAGGCCCTCAAGAAGGAGGGTCAGCAGGGGCAGGCGAAGATGACCCAGTACACCCGCTACCTGACCATCGGTCTGGCGGTGCTGCAGTCCTCCACGCTGATCACGTTCGCCCAGAACCCGCAGAGCCTGTTCGGCGCCACCTGCACCAACATCCTGAGCAACGACTCGATCCCGACGCTGGTCATCATGGTGCTGACCATGACGGCGGGCACCGGCCTGGTCATGTGGATGGGTGAGCTGGTCACCGACAAGGGCATCGGCAACGGCATGTCGCTGCTGATCTTCACCTCGATCGCGGCGACCTTCCCGAGCTCCCTCTGGGCCATCCAGCAGCAGGAGGGCCGCTGGGACATCTTCCTCGGGGTCATCCTGCTGGGCTTCCTCATCATCGCGCTCGTCGTGTTCGTCGAGCAGAGCCAGCGCCGCATCCCCGTGCAGTACGCCAAGCGCCAGGTCGGCCGCCAGATGTACGGCGGCACGTCGACCTACATCCCGCTCAAGGTCAACATGGCCGGGGTCATCCCGGTCATCTTCGCCTCGTCGCTGCTGGCCCTGCCGACCCTCATCGCGCAGTTCAACCGGTCCGCCACGGGCGACCAGCCGGGCTGGGTGACCTGGATCGACCAGCACCTCGTCACCGGCGACGACCCCGTCTACATGCTGATCTACATCGGGCTGATCCTGTTCTTCACGTTCTTCTACGTGTCGATCACGTTCAACCCGACCGAGGTCGCCGACAACATGAAGAAGTACGGCGGCTTCATCCCAGGAATCCGTGCCGGGCGACCCACGGCCGAGTACCTGGACTACGTGATCACCCGCATCACCGTCCCTGGGGCCATCTACCTCGGCCTCGTCTCGCTGATCCCGCTGATCGCGCTGGTGCTCGTCGGCGCCAACCAGAACTTCCCGTTCGGTGGCACCTCCATCCTCATCATCGTCGGTGTGGGGCTGGAGACCGTGAAGCAGATCGAGTCCCAGCTGCAGCAGCGTCACTACGAAGGGTTCCTCCGCTGATGCGTCTGATCATCGTGGGCCCCCCGGGTGCCGGCAAGGGCACCCAGGCCGCCCGCATCGCCGCCAGCTTCGGCATTCCTGCCATCTCCACCGGCGACATCTTCCGGGCCAACATCAAGAACGAGACCGAGCTCGGGCTCAAGGTCAAGGACATCCTCGCGTCGGGTGGTTACGTCACCGACGAGATCACCAACGCGATCGTGCGCGACCGCCTCCGCGAGGCCGACACCGAGCCGGGCTTCCTGCTCGACGGCTACCCGCGCACCCTCGCCCAGGTCGACGCGCTCGACGGCGTGCTCGCCGAGGACGGCCACGTCCTCGACGCCGTCCTCGAGCTGACCGTCGACGAGGACGCCGTCGTCCAGCGCCTGCTCAAGCGGGCCGAGCTCGAGGGGCGCTCGGACGACACGGAGGAGGTCATCCGCGAGCGGCAGGCGATCTACCGCAAGGAGACCGCTCCGCTCACCGACATCTACGCCCAGCGCGGGCTCCTCGTGCAGGTCGACGGCATGGGCGAGGTCGACGAGGTCGCCGCTCGCATCGAGGGAGCGCTGCGCTCCTGATGTTCGGCCGGTCCCGTATCGAGACCAAGACCCCAGACCAGATCGAGCGGATGCGCCGGGCCGGGCTGGTGGTGGGGCAGACGCTGCAGCTGATGGCCCAGACCGTCCGCCCGGGGATGACGACCAAGGCGCTCGACGAGCTCGCCGAGGAGCACATCCGCGGCTGTGGCGCCGTGCCGTCGTTCCTCGGCTACCACGGCTTCACGGGGAGCCTGTGCACGTCCGTCAACGACGAGGTCGTGCACGGCATCCCCGGCTCGCGGGTCCTCGAGGAGGGCGACCTCCTCTCCATCGACTGCGGTGCGATCGTCGACGGCTGGCACGGCGACGCCGCGATCTCCCTGGTCGTGGGCGGTCGCGACGCCGGCCGCCCCGAGGACCTCGCGCTCATCGACGCCACCGAGGACGCCATGTGGGCCGGCATCGCCGCCCTGGCCGTGGGCCGGCCCCTGTATGCCGTGGGCGCGGCTGTCGAGGACAGCCTCACCGCGGCGTCCGACCGGCACTCGCGCGAGTACGGCATCGTCGAGGAGTACGTCGGCCACGGCATTGGCACCGAGATGCACCAGGACCCACAGGTCCCGAACTACCGGGTCCGCGAGAAGGGCCCGACGGTGCGCTCCGGGGTGACCGTCGCGATCGAGCCCATGGTCACCCTCGGCACGGCCGAGACCCGGGTGCTGGGGGACGACTGGACCGTGGTGACCACGGACGGCTCGCGCGCGGCGCACTGGGAGAACTCCGTCGCGGTCACCGACGAGGGGATCTGGGTGCTGACCGCCCTCGACGGCGGCAGGGCGCGGCTGGAGGCGGCGGGCGCGGCATACGCACCGCTCTCCTGACCCCGGCGGGCCCCGCCCTGCTCAGACCAGGCTCGGCACGATGTTGTGGTTGTGGCGGAACACGTTGTCCGGGTCCCACACGCGCTTCACCTCGGCCAGGCGGGTGTAGTTCCGCTCACCGAGCCCGGCCCTGACGCGTTCGGTGCCCTCGTCGCCGATGAAGTTGAGGTAGACGGCCCCGCTGGACCAGGTCCGCACGGCCTCCCGGATGTCCCGGGTCCACTGGATCACGCGGTGGTCGTCCGCGGGGTCGGCCCAGAGCCCGAAGGGGTGGACCACCCAGGGGCTCGAGCGCCACGGCACCGGCCAGTCGTCGGTGGAGCGGCCTGCCGCCCCGCCGGCGGCGAACAGGGCGGACTGGGCCGGCGCGGGGGAGATCAGCTGCTCGGACAGCCGGCAGAAGGCGGCCACCGCCTCGTCCGGGAGCCGCTCGAGGTGCTCCGCCGACCAGTAGTTCCGGTAGCCCGGAGGGTCGTCGAGGGAGGACTGCAGGTCGGCGTACGACATCTCCGCGATGAGCTCCGCGACCGGTCGCTGCGCCAGCAGGGGGGCGATGACGTCGCGTGCCGCAGCCTCCGGCCCGACGAAGACGACCACGGCGGCGCAGACGAGCCGGCCCGCCAGGTCGGCAGGGACGAAGTCCTCCTCCGGCGCGGTCATCCAGAGGATCCCGCCGCCGATCTCGTCGGGGCCCTGCTCGAAGAGGTCCCGCACCGCGCGGACCGCTGGCTCGGCGTCCTCGGGACGCCACATCAGCAGCGTCAGCGTCACCGCTGCGACCTCGTGCAGCCGGAACGTCAGCGCCGTCGCGACCCCGAAGTTGCCGCCGCCGCCGTGCAGGGCCCAGAAGAGGTCCGGGTTCTCGTCCGCACTGGCGGTGACCGGCTCGCCCGCCGCGGTGACCAGCTCCACCGAGAGGAGGTTGTCGCAGGCCAGCCCGAACCTCCTGTCGAGCCACCCGGTGCCGCCGCCGAGGGCGAAGCCACCGACCCCGGTCGTCGACACCCGGCCGCCGGTGGTGGCCAGCCCGTAGGGCTCACAGGCCCGGTCGAGGTGGCTCATCGTGGCGCCGCCGCCCACCGTGGCCGTGCGTGCCGAGGGGTCCACGGTGACGCCGCACATCCGCCGGAGGTCGACGACCAGCCCGCCGTCGGCCAGGGCGGTGCCCGCCACGCCGTGGCCGCCCCCGCGCACGGCGACCTCGAGGCCCTCCGCCCGGGCGAGGGCGACGGCGGCCGCCACGTCGTCGGGGGAGGCGCACTGGGCGATGACCGCCGGCCGCCGGTCGATCATGGCGTTGAACAGCACCCGTGCGTCGTCGTAGCCGGGGTCCGCGGGCAGCAGCACCTGCCCGGCGAAGTGCTGACGCAGGCCGGCGATGCCGGCGGGGGAGGGTTCCGGGGTGCTCATGGCAGACTCCTCGGTGGGCGGCAGGGCCAGCGTGACCCTCACGCCCGCGGCCTGTCACCCACCAATGGGGTGACCCTCGCCGATTTCGCCTGTTCGCCCTCCTCCTTTAGACTGGTGCGTCGGCATGCGTCTGTGCGTGTGCCGTGCAGTTGTGCCTGTCCCAACCAGGGGTGGGCCGCGTCACGGATTGTGGAGGATATGGCGAAAAAGGACGGTGTCATCGAGATCGAGGGCACGATCGTGGAGGCTCTGCCGAACGCGATGTTCCGCGTGGAGCTCACCAACGGTCACAAGGTTCTCGCTCACATCTCGGGCAAGATGCGTCAGCACTACATCCGGATCCTCCCCGAGGACCGGGTGGTCGTTGAGCTGAGCCCCTATGACCTGACCCGCGGCCGCATCGTCTTCCGCTACCGCTGACGAAGCAAGACCACGCCGCCCCGTCCGGGGCGGCGGTGCCAGATCGACATAGACAGCAGAGGCAATGAAGGTTCAGCCGAGCGTCAAGAAGATCTGCGACAAGTGCAAGGTGATCCGCCGTCACGGCCGGGTCATGGTGATCTGCGAGAACCTGCGCCACAAGCAGCGCCAGGGC
>NZ_DATBMI010000174.1:0-1891 GCF_036554925.1 Pedococcus sp. | reverse complement strand
TTCGGGTCGTGGCGGACGGTGCGCAGCGACATCACCTGACGCCGGGCACCCGCCGGCGCCGACGGCATACGGGCTGGTGACGCCACGGCCAAGGCCGCGAGGGGTGCCGAACCGACCTCCCCACCACCCGGGAGCGCGGTTCGGCACCCCTTCGTCGTGCCCGGCCGCCACACCGCGCGCGCGTGCCGGGACCGGAGCGCGAGAGGCGACGGGAGGCGGTGGGGGTGCGGCCGAGAAGGGAACCGCGGGTTCGCACATCGAGAACCCGCGGTTCGCATCTCGGCGCGACCACTACCCCCGTCCCGGGGGCGGCCCAGGAGGGTGAGTGACTCCACAGAACTGGGCGTGGGACCGCTGGGGCAGCCAGGGCGGCTCGGCGATAGGCTGGGGGCACCCGTTTGCTTCGTCATTGTCGACGCTATGAAAGAGGCGTATCCGCCGTGCCTGACCAGTCCCCGACCAACGACCCCATGGCGGCCTTCGGGCCGAACGAATGGCTCGTGGACGAGCTGTATGAGCAGTACCTGAAGGACAAGAACTCCGTCGACAAGGCGTGGTGGGAGTTCTTCGAGGACTACCGCCCCGGCGACTCCACGGGAAACGGCTCCGAGGCCAACGGCACGGGAGTCGCCACGGCCCCCGCACCCGCCGCGTCCTCGGGCAGCGCCACCGTCGAGCGCCAGGCGAGCACCACCGACAAGCCTGACGCCGCCAGCGACCGGGCCGTCGCCGACAAGCCGGAGGACAAGGAGGCCGCGACGGGCGGCCAGACCGCCGCCGCCAAGGTCGCCCCGCCGCGCCAGCCCGCGCCCGCCCCGGCCGAGGCGCCCAAGGCCGAGGCGCCCAAGGCCGAGCAGCCCAAGCCGCGCGAGCCCGCCGGCCTGAAGGACACCGGCCCGGTCAGCGAGGGCGAGGTCAAGCCGCTGCGCGGTGCCGCGGCCCGCGTGGTCACCAACATGGAGTCCTCGCTCCAGGTGCCGACCGCGACGAGCGTGCGCGCCGTCCCCGCCAAGCTGCTCATCGACAACCGCGTGGTCATCAACAACCACCTCAAGCGCTCCCGCGGCGGCAAGGTCTCCTTCACCCACCTCATCGGCTACGCCCTGGTCAAGGCGCTGGCCGTCATGCCGGAGATGAACAACGGGTACACCACCGACGAGAAGGGCAAGCCCGCCCTCGTCGTCCCGGCGCACGTCAACCTCGGCCTCGCCATCGACGTGGCCAAGGAGGACGGCACCCGCCAGCTCCTCGTGCCGTCGATCAAGTCCGCCGAGGCGATGGACTTCGCCCACTTCTGGACGGCGTACGAGGACGTCGTGCGCAAGGCTCGCAACAACAAGCTGACGGTCGAGGACTTCCAGGGCACGACGATCTCGCTGACCAACCCCGGCACCATCGGCACCGTCCACTCCGTGCCGCGCCTGATGCAGGGGCAGGGCACGATCATCGGCGTCGGCTCCCTCGACTACCCCGCCGAGTGGCAGGGCGCGAGCCAGGAGACCCTCAACCGCAACGCGGTCTCCAAGATCCTCACGCTGACGAGCACCTACGACCACCGGATCATCCAGGGCGCCCAGTCCGGCGACTTCCTGCGCATCGTCAACGCCCTCCTCCTCGGCGAGAACGGCTTCTACGACGAGATCTTCGAGAGCCTGCGCATCCCCTACGAGCCGGTCCGCTGGGTCCAGGACATCTCCGCCCACCACGACGACGACGTCAACAAGACGGCCCGCGTGCAGCAGCTCATCCACGCCTACCGCGTGCGCGGCCACCTCATGGCCGACACCGACCCGCTGGAGTACCGCCAGCGCCGCCACCCCGACCTCGACGTCACCAGCCACGGCCTGACCCTGTGGGACCTCGAGCGCGACTTCGCCACCGGCGGCTTCGG
>NZ_DATBMI010000136.1:0-2618 GCF_036554925.1 Pedococcus sp. | reverse complement strand
GTTCGCCGCCACCGAGGCCAGGGAGGCCCTCGGCACCACCCGCCGCACGGCCATCCCCCTGCTCGAGCACCTCGACCGGGGCGGCGTCACCGTCCGCCTCGGCGACCTGCGCCGCCTGACCTGAGCAGCCCCGGACCGGGCATGGCCGATGGCGCCCGGATGCGCCACCATATCGCGCATGAGCACGACCGCCCCGACCCGCGAGCGCACCGAGCAGCACGACGACGTCGTCGAGCCGGACATCCCCTGGGTGGTGATCGTCTGGAACGACCCCGTCAACCTGATGTCGTACGTGGTGTTCGTGCTCCAGAAGCTGTTCGGCTACGACCGGGCCAAGGCCACCCGGCTGATGCTGGACGTCCACCACAAGGGCAAGGCGGTCGTGTCCAGCGGCCCCAGGGAGAAGGCGGAGTTCGACGTCTACCGCCTCCACGGCCACGGCCTCTGGGCCACCATGCAGAAGGACCGGTAGCTCCTTGGCCGGCTCCTTCAAGCGGCTCGGCCAGGACCGCCTGCGGGTCCGGCTGGCCCACGACGAGGTGGCTTTCCTCCGCGGCCTCCCCGACCAGCTCCGCAGCGTCCTCGCCGAGGGCGACGACGAGCCCGTCAACCAGCGCCTGTTCCCCCCGGCCTACCTGGACGTGGAGGACGTCGAGCGCGACGAGGAGTACCGCCGCCTGATGCGCGACGACCTGGTCAAGGAGAAGCTGGCCAACCTCGACCTGGTCACCACCACCCTGGCCCGCGGCTCCACCTCCGTCCGCCGCTGGACGGTCGAGCTCAGCGACGACGAGGCTACCGCCTGGCTCGGCGTCCTCAACGACATCCGCCTCGCCCTCGGCGTCCGCCTCGACATCACCGAGGACTTCGACGGCTACGTCGACGACACCGACCCCCGCGCCCCCGCCCTCCGCCTGCTCAGCTACCTCGGCTGGCTGGAGGAGCAGCTGCTGGACGCAATGGAGACCTGAGCCCGACGGCTTCGGGGCGTGGCGCTCGCCACCCGGTCTCCAGGCGACCGCCGCGCCGGTCCACCAGGACGGCCTTGACCAGCTCGTCCATGAACGACGGGGTACTCGCCGGCAGCGCCGAGCAGTCCACCATCACGACCGTGTCGGACAGGTCGTCCGCGAGGGCCGCGGTGAGCTCCCGTGGCTGGTGCCGGCTGGACACCAGTGGCGTGACCCCGGTTAGTCGGTCCATCGGTTGTGAGAGTCCTTGCAGCCCGCGGGAGCGGGCGGGAAGGCTCACACCATGTCGACGAAGAGGAAGCGGCACACTCCTGAGCAGGTGGAAGCTGACCGAGGCCGACCGGCTGCTCGCCCAGGGCGCCGATACCGCCGAGGTCGCGCGCCAGCTGGGCGTCAGCGAGCAGACCTACTTCCGGTGGCGCAACCAGTTCGGGGGTCTCAAGGCCGAAGACGCCAAGCGCCTCAAGGAGCTGGAGAAGGAGAACGCCCGACTCTAGCGGCTGCTGGCCGACGCCGAGTTGGAGAAGGACGCGCTCCGGGAGATCGCAGAGGGAACCTTCTGAGCCCGGCCCGTCGGCGCGCGGCCGTGAACATCTTCAGCGCACGCTGAAGGTGAGCGAACGGTTCGCGTGTCGGGTGGTCGGGCAGCACCGATCGACCCAACGCCACACCCCGGCATCCCAGACCGTCGAGGACCCCGACGCCGCCCTGCGGGCGTGGCTGCGTGAGTACGCGGGCAGGCATCCCCGCTGGGGTCACCGACGCGCCTACCACGACGCCCGCGGTGAGGCTGGACCGTCAACCACAAGAAGATCCAGCGGCTGTGGCGCGAGGAAGGCCTCCGCGTGGTCGTGAAGCGTCGCCGCAAGCGGGTCGGGTCCTCCACGGTGCCGCCGGTGCCGTCCGCGACCGGCCCGAACATGGTGTGGGCCATCGACGTCCAGTTCGACTCGACCACCGACGGTCGCCCGGTCAAGATCCTGTCGGTGGTTGACGAGCACACCCGTGAATGTCTCGGCGGGCTGGTCGAGCGCCAAGGTCACCATCGGCGACTGGAAGGAGGAGTACAACCACGACCGGCCGCACTCATCGCTGGGCTACCGAACCCCACGGGCCTACGCTGCGATCTGTACCCACTAATCGGCTCTCACGCGTCTGGTGTCGTAGGCCCACATCGCGATCTCGACGCGGTTGCGGGCGCCGAGCTTGGTCATCAACGATGCGACGTGGGTCTTGACCGTGCTCAGGCCGACGAAGAGCTCGGTGGCGATCTCGGCGTTGGTCCGGCCCCGTGCCACCAGCGCGAGCACCTCCTCCTCGCGCTCGGTGAGCGGGTCGATGGGCTGGACCGGTACCACCGGCGCCTGGTCGGCGAAGGTCGCCAGCAGCCGGCGGGTGACGTTGGGGGCGATCAGCGCGTCCCCGTTGGCCGCCGCGTGGATGGCCTGCACGAGGAGCTCCGGCCCGGCGTCTTTGAGCAGGAAGCCGCGGGCGCCGGCGCGCAGCGCGCCGAGGACGTACTCATCGAGGTCGAAGGTGGTGATCACGACGACCGCCATCGGGTCCGTCACGTCTGGCCCGGCCAGGCGCCGCGTCACCTCGACGCCGTCGAGCCCGGGCATCCGGATGTCGACGAGGAGGACATCG
>NZ_DATBMI010000125.1:0-51630 GCF_036554925.1 Pedococcus sp. | reverse complement strand
TTCCTGGAGGCGATCCGGCAGGTCCGCCACGACGTGGGCCGGGACAACTGCTTCTACCTGCACGTGTCGCTGGTGCCGTACCTGGCGCCCAGCGGCGAGCTGAAGACCAAGCCGACGCAGCACTCGGTGGCGGCGCTGCGGCAGGTCGGTATCCAGCCCGACGGGCTCGTGCTCCGCGCGGACCGCGAGATCCCCGACGGGATCAAGCGCAAGATCTCGCTCATGTGCGACGTCGACACCGAGGCCTGCGCGGCCGCGGTCGACGCGCCGAGCATCTACGACATCCCCAAGGTGCTGCACACCGAGGGCCTCGACGCCTACGTCATCCGCCGTCTCGGGCTGAACTTCCGTGACGTCGACTGGACCGACTGGGACCTCCTGCTGCGCCGGGTCCACAACCCCGAGCACGACGTCGAGATCGCGCTGGTCGGCAAGTACATCGACCTGCCGGACGCCTACCTGTCGGTGACCGAGGCGATGCGCGCAGGCGGCTTCCACCACGACGCCAAGGTGCAGATCCGCTGGGTCGCGAGCGACGAGTGCCAGACCGAGGCCGGCGCACAGAAGGCGCTCGGCGGCGTGGACGCCGTCCTCGTGCCCGGCGGCTTCGGCATCCGCGGCATCGAGGGCAAGCTCGGCGCGCTGAGGTGGGCCCGCGAGCGCCAGGTGCCGACCCTGGGCATCTGCCTGGGCCTGCAGTGCATGGTGATCGAGTTCGCCCGGGACGTCGCCGGCATCGAGGGCGCCTCCTCGACCGAGTTCGACCCGCAGACCCCGGCGCCGGTCATCGCCACGATGGAGGAGCAGAAGGCGTTCGTCGAGGGCGCCGGCGACCTCGGCGGCACGATGCGCCTGGGCTCGCAGCCGGCCACCCTCGTCGAGGGCTCACTGGCGGCAGAGGTCTACGGCACCACGACGGTCCACGAGCGCCACCGGCACCGCTACGAGGTCAACAACGAGTACCGCTCGCAGCTCGAGGAGGCCGGGCTCGTGATCAGCGGCACGCACCCCGACCTGGGGCTCGTCGAGTTCGTCGAGCTGCCCCGCGAGATGCACCCCTACTACGTCTCGACGCAGGCGCACCCGGAGTTCAAGTCGCGCCCGCACCGGGCCCACCCGCTGTTCGCGGGCCTGGTCGGGGCGGCGATCGACCGGCAGCGCGAGTCGCGGCTGCTCGACGTCGAGCGCCCGCGCGAGACCGCCGACGCCACGGCCTGACGTGCCCGGCGCCGAGCAGCAGGGGCAGCCGGAGCTGGATGCACGGGAGCCGGTGGAGCGGGAGCCGGTGGACCAGGTCGAGCCGCTGGCCGACCGCATCGGCGCCCGGCCCGTCGTCCGGTCCGAGGTCCTGCACCACGGCATGGTGTGGGACGTCGTCCGTGAGACGGTCGACCTCGGCGACGCCGGGGAGGTGACACGCGAGTTCGTCCGGCACCCCGGCGCTGTCTCGGTCGTCGCCCTCGACGACCGGGGCCGGGTCGCGCTGGTGCAGCAGTACCGCCACCCGGTGCGCGGCTATCTCTGGGAGGTGCCCGCCGGGCTGCTCGACGTCGACGGCGAGGACCCCTGGGTGGCCGCCGCCCGGGAGCTCCACGAGGAGGCGGACCTCAGCGCCGCCACCTGGCACGTCCTCGCCGACTACTTCTCCTCGCCCGGCGGCATGGACGAGGCGCTGCGGGTCTACCTCGCCCGCGACCTCACGGAGGTGCCCCACCACGAGCGGCACGAGCGCGAGGGGGAGGAGCTGGGCATGCCGCTGCGCTGGGTCGACCTCGACGAGGCCCAGGAGGCGGTGCTCACCGGACGCCTGCACAACCCCAGCGCCGTCGTCGGCCTGCTCGCCGCCCACGCCGCCCGCGAGCGCGGCTGGTCGACGCTGCGCCCGCACGACGCACCGTGGCCGGAGCACCCGGCCCACCGCGGCGCCTGACCCGCACGGCCTGACCCACGCCTGCGCCCGCCCTGCCCCTAGGCTCGGGCCCATGTTCCTCGAGAACCTCGTCTTCGACGCCGTGGACCCGCACCGCCTCGGGCGCTTCTGGGAGGCCGCGGTCGGCGCGACCACGCTGACCGACAACGAGCACGGTTACGAGACCCGGCTCACGGTCGACGGCGGGCCCACCCTCGACCTGTGCTTCCAGCCGGTGGCCAGCCCCACGACCAGCCACCCCCGGCTGCACCTCGACCTCCACGGCGGTGACGAGCAGCAGGCCGTCGTGGAGCGGCTGCTCGCCCTGGGGGCCGTCCCGTGCGACATCGGCCAGGGCGACGTCCCCTGGGTCGTCCTCGCCGACCCGGAGGGGATGCCCTTCTGCGTCATGGAGGAGCGGGCGGCCTACCGCGACACCGGCCCCGTCGCGGCGGTGCCGGTCCTCGGCGACGACCCGGAGCGCGACGGCCGGTTCTGGGCCGACCTCACCGGCTGGCAGGTCTACGACGGGTCGGCACCGGTGTCGCTGCGGCACCCCTCCGGCCGCGGCCTGATCCTCGAGTTCTTCGCGACCGACGAGCCCAAGGCCGGCAAGAACCGCCTGCACCTCGACGTCCGGCTCGAGCCGGGTGACGAGCGTGAGGCCGTGCTGGAACGCGTGCGGGACGCCGGCGCCCGCCGGCTCGAGCACGACTGGGGCGACCTGCCCTGGACCTCGTTCCTCGACCCGTCCGGCAACGAGTTCTGCGTGCTGCCCGCCCCCGCCGCGTGAGCGTGTTCGGGCGCGGCTCGGACACCGGTCCGTGCCCGTGCGGGAGCGGTGACGGGTATGCCGCGTGCTGCGGCAGGCTGCACCGCGGCGAGGCCGTCGCGGAGACGGCCGAGCAGCTGATGCGCTCGCGCTACGCCGCGTTCGTCGTCCGCGACGCCGGCCACCTCGTGCGGACCTGGCACCCGAGGACCCGCCCCGACGCGCTCGAGCTCGGCGACGACGACCCCGACTGGCTGGGCCTGACCATCCTCCGCACGAGCGGGGGCGGCGCGTCCGACGACTCCGGCGAGGTGGAGTTCCGAGCCGCCTACCGCGGCGGCGCGCTGCACGAGCGCAGCCGGTTCGTCCGCCGGGGCGGCCGCTGGGTCTACCTCGACGGCACCGTGCTCGACTGAGCGCTCGACTGAGCGCCCGGCTGGGGCCGCTCCTCCCGCGCAGCGCGCACCCGCTCCGCGAGGTCGCGCACCTGCCGGGCCATCTCGGCGTCGACCGACCCCCACCGCTCCAGGCACCCGAGGATCGCCAGCGCCGCCCGGTCGTTGTGGTCGTAGCCCGGGGCCAGGTCCGGCAGGGGGAGCAGGTCGGGACCGAACCGCCGCTCCACCCCGCGCTCCACGGCATACGGGTCCTGCTGGCCGGGACCGCCCGGGTGGAGGAGCCCGAGGAGCGAGACCAGCCGGTCCACGGCATGCCCCTGCACGAACCGCGTCGCGCTCAGCCGCTCCCCGCGCAGGTCGCGGTGCAGCCCGACCCAGAGGTTGGTCAAGGCCTCGCCGACCTGGTGGGCGGCGGTCGTGGCCGCCGGCGGGAGCGGCACGGCCGGAGCCTCGAGCCCTTCGGGGGCGTCGTCACGCCGCCACACGAGGCGGGCCGGCGGGTATGCCGCCGCGCGCAACCCCTCCAGCGTGAACACGGCGTACTCGGCGAACAGGCCGTCGGCGAAGAGCACCTTGCGCCCGTCGGGGGTGTTCTCGAACGAGTACGCCACCGGGGCCAGTGCCTCCAGCCAGTCGATGGCCCGGAGGTAGCGCTCGCGCGCCGCCTCGTCCTGCACCACGACGAAGAAGTCGGCGTCGGAGTGCTCGTCGAGCCGGTGGGTGTCGAGGCCGACCGAGCCGAGCCCGAGCAGGGCCAGGGCGTCGCCTCGGCGGTGCAGCTCCGTGCCGAGCCGGTCGAGGCGGTCGAGCAGCCGGCGGGGCACCGAGCCCTCGGGGAAGCCGGCGGCGAGGGTGGGGGAGGTGGGGTCGGTCACGGCGTCGCTCCTGGGGTCAGGTCGACGTGTCATCCCGCGCGGCCTGCTGCCGCCGGGGTCGCGACGGGGGGAGCCTACGGCCGCGGCCCGGTGCCGCACCAGCACCTGACAAACCGATTCGTATGCCGTGTGGCCCGGTCCGTTGGTTGGGCGGGTTGCGGCCACCGGGCCGCGCGCCCGCCCACACCCGATCGAAGGACTCCTCGTGCTCCGCACCCATGAGGCCGGCACCCTGCGCGCCGACCACACCGGCCAGACCGTCACGCTCACGGGCTGGGTGGCCCGGCGGCGCGATCACGGCGGGGTGGCCTTCCTCGACCTGCGTGACGCCAGCGGCGTCGCGCAGGTGGTCGCCCGCGACGAGGTGCTCGCCGAGGGTGGAGCGCACGACCTGCGCAACGAGTACGTCGTCAAGGTCGTCGGCGAGGTCAGGGCCCGGCCCGAGGGCAACGCCAACCCCGACCTGCCCACGGGCGACATCGAGGTGATCGCGGGTGCCATCGAGGTCCTGAACCCCAGTGCCCCGCTGCCGTTCCAGATCGACGAGCGCGTGACGGTGGGCGAGGAGGCCCGGCTCAAGCACCGCTACCTCGACCTGCGCCGGCCCGGCAACGGCTCCGCCGGCTACGCCCTGCGTCTGCGCTCGAAGGTCAACGCGGCGGCCCGCCGGGTGCTGGAGGAGCGCGACTTCGTCGAGATCGAGACCCCGACGCTGACCCGCTCGACCCCCGAGGGCGCCCGCGACTTCCTCGTGCCCGCCCGCCTGTCACCGGGCAGCTGGTACGCCCTGCCCCAGAGCCCCCAGCTGTTCAAGCAGCTGCTGATGGTCGCGGGCATGGAGCGCTACTACCAGATCGCCCGGTGCTACCGGGACGAGGACTTCCGTGCCGACCGCCAGCCGGAGTTCACCCAGCTCGACATCGAGATGTCGTTCGTCGACCAGGACGACGTGCTGGAGCTGGGCGAGGCGATCGCCACGGCCCTGTGGCAGCTCATCGACGTCGACGTGAAGGCGCCGTTCGAGCGGATGACCTACCTCGAGGCGATGCGCCGCTTCGGCACCGACAAGCCCGACCTGCGCTTCGAGACCGAGCTGGTGGAGTGCACGGAGTTCTTCAAGGACACCACCTTCCGCGTCTTCCAGCAGGAGTACGTCGGCGCGGTCGTCATGCCCGGTGGCGCCTCACAACCGCGCAAGCAGCTCGACGCCTGGCAGGAGTGGGCCAAGCAGCGCGGCGCCAAGGGCCTGGCCTACGTTCTGGTTCAGGAGGACGGCACCCTCGGCGGGCCCGTCGCCAAGAACCTCACCGACGCCGAGCGCGACGGCCTCGCCGCCCACGTCGGCGCCCAGCCCGGTGACTGCGTCTTCTTCGCCGCGGGCACGACCAAGGCCTCCCGCGCCCTGCTCGGCGCCGCCCGCCTCGAGATCGGGCGCCGCTGCAACCTCATCGACGAGGACGCCTGGTCGTTCCTGTGGGTGGTCGACGCGCCGCTGTTCGAGCCGACCGCCGACGCGGAGGCCTCGGGCGACGTCGCCCTCGGCTACAGCGCCTGGACCGCGGTGCACCACGCGTTCACGTCGCCGAAGGCGGAGTACCTCGACACCTTCGACACCGACCCCGGCCCCGCGCTGGCCTACGCCTACGACCTGGTGTGCAACGGCAACGAGATCGGCGGCGGGTCGATCCGTATCCACCGCCGCGACGTGCAGGAGCGCGTGTTCAGCGTCATGGGCCTGTCCGAGGAGGAGGCGCAGGAGAAGTTCGGGTTCCTCCTCGACGCCTTCCAGTTCGGCGCCCCGCCCCACGGCGGCATCGCCTTCGGCTGGGACCGCATCGTCGCCCTGCTGGCGGGCTCGGAGTCCATCCGCGACGTCATCGCCTTCCCGAAGTCCGGGGGTGGCTACGACCCGCTGACCGCCGCGCCCGCACCGATCACGCCGGAGCAGCGCAAGGAGGCCGGCGTCGACGCCACCCCGGAGCCGCGCGAGGAGGCCTGAGGCCCACCCCGCTCCCGAGGGCCCGGGAGGCGATGTGCCGGAGAATGGCCCCGTGCCGGCCAAGACCCCGCGAGCGCCCGACGACGTCCTCGCGCACCTGCGCGCGGCGCGGGACCTCGCCGACCGCGAGTACGCCCAGCCCGTCGACCTCGACCTCCTCGCGGCCACGGCCGGGCTGTCGAAGTACCACTTCCTGCGCCTGTTCCGGGCGACCTACGGGCTCACACCGGGGGAGTACGTCTCCCAACGGCGGATCGAGCGCGCCCAGGACCTGCTGCGCGCGACCAACCTCACGGTGACCGAGGTCTGCCACGCCGTCGGCTTCAGCAGCCTCGGGTCGTTCAGCAGCCGCTTCCGGGCGCTCGTGGGGGAGACCCCGAGCGACTTCCAGCGCAGGTATGCCGCGACCGGCGCCCCTCGCATCCCGGGGTGCTTCGTGTTCATGTGGGGCTTCGCCGAACGCTCCGCAATCGCGGAGAAGCGGGAACCCTCCGACGGTCCCTAGCGTGGTCCCCATGATCACCAACATCTCCATCGTCAGCGTCTTCGTGAAGGACATCGACGAGTCCAAGAAGTTCTACACCGACGTCCTCGGCTTCGAGGAGAAGGACGACATCACGCTCGGTGACGGCTACCGCTGGTGCACGGTCGTGCACCCCAGCCAGCCGGAGCTCAACGTCAGCCTCGCCGTGCCTGGCCCGCCGCACCCGCCCGAGCTGGTCGAGGCGATGAAGCGGGCGCAGGCCAACGGCACCATGCACGGGCTGGGCCTCAACGTCGACAGCTGCCAGCGCACCTACGAGGAGCTCAGCGCCCGCGGGGTCGAGTTCCTGCAGCCGCCGTCCGAGCGGCCGTACGGCGTCGAGGCGGTCTGCCGTGACAACTCCGGCAACTGGCTGGTCCTCGTCGAGCCGCGGGAGTACACGCCGTCGGACTTCAGCTGACCGGGCGCCTGGCGGCGCGCCCGGCCACGCGCATGGGTGTGCGGCCCGCTCGGGCGAGCGGGCGGCACACCGCGGCTAGCGGGCGAGGAACTCCAGGACTGCCGCGTTGAACTCGGCCGCGTGGCTGGTGTTGAGCCCGTGCGGCCCGCCCTCGATGACGACGAGGTCGCTGCCGGCCACCGCTTCGTGCGTGCGGCGACCCGAGACCTCGATCGGCACGATGGCGTCGCTGTCGCCGTGGACCACGAGCGTCGGCACGGTGATCGCGGCGAGGTCGCCCGTGAAGTCGGTGACCCACGAGCGGATGCACTCCGCGGCCGCGTGGAGGTCTGCCTCGGCGGCCAGGGCAAGGGCCTGCTGCCGCTGCTCCTCGGTGACCTTCAGCTCGCCGTCCGCAGAGAAGAAGTTGGTCAGGAAGCCGTCGAGGAACCCCTCGCGGTCGGCCCGCAGGCCCTGCTGCATCTGCGCGACGGTGTCGAGGTCGAGGGCGCCGTCGGGGTGCTCGTCGTCCTTGAGCAGGCACGGCGGGATGGCACCGGCGAAGACGACGCTGTGCACCCGGTCCTGCCCGTGGGTGCCGACGTAGCGGGCCACCTCGCCGCCGCCCATCGAGAAGCCGACGAGGCTGGCGTCGCGGAGGTCGAGGGCCGTCATCAGGGCGTCGAGGTCGCTGGTGAGCGTGTCGTAGTCGTAGGAGGAGGACTCGCCGGGCTTGGCGGACCGGCCGAAGCCGCGCCGGTCGTAGGCGACCACGCGGTAGCCGGCGTCGCGCACGGCCGGGGTCAGGTCCGACCAGGAGGCGCCACTGAGGGGCCAGCCGTGGATCAGGACGACGGGACGGCCCTCGCCGCCGGTGTCCTCGTAGTGGATGTCGACGTTGCCGTTGGTCACGGTCGGCATGGCGGTCCTCTCGTCGGTGGAAGGCGTCCACCACGAATCTAGGCGCACCGGAGCAGCCCGTGCGCGCCGAGGACGGACCGGCTGCGGTCGGCCTCAGCCGCGCCGCAGGCGCCGGCTGGACCACAGGTGGTCGCCGCGGTAGCCGAGGCCGTGGTACACCCGGCGCGCCACGTCGTTGTCGGAGTACATCCCGAGCGTGCAGACGCCGGACTCGTGGACCGCTGCGCGGGTCAGGTGTGCCGTGACGGCAAGACCTAGCCCGCGCCCGCGGTGGGAGGCCCGCACGGTGATGCCCGAGAGGATCGGGCGGCCGGCGACGTTCGGCTCGCGCACCCCGCAGGCGACCAGCCGGCCGCAGCCGTCGCGGCTCCCGACCCAGTGCTGGTCCGGCAGGTCGAAGGGCCTGGCGTCGGTGCGCGGGTTGGCCTCCGCGAGCAAGGTCGCGATCTCGGGGAGGTGCTCCTGCCCCAGCGCGACCAGCTCCTCCTCGCGGGCCACGGGCGGCGGGGCGGACACGGCATACATCCACTCCCACTCGTTCCCGTCGCCCAGCGGGAGGTGCTCACCCACGGCGGCCAGCGAGCCGCGGGAGACGGTCACGTGCGCGAGGTCGGCCGGGTGCAGGCCCTCCGCCGCCATGGCGCCGACGAGTCGGCCCGCGTCGTCCGGAGGGCCGATGACGAGGAGCCCGAGGCGTCGGGTGTGGGTCTGCCTGGGGAGCGCGACGGCCCTCCCCAGGGCGTACCCGGGCCGCGCGAGCGGGGTGGGGATGTCGTAGCGGACGAACGCGCTGTCGCCCGAGGCCTCCAGCAGGTCCTCGTGGGTCGCGAGCTCGCGCAGGCTCACTCGGTGATCCCGAAGCGGGCGTGCCACTTCTGCAGGCGGCGCGGCGCCCACCAGTTCCAGTCGCCGAGCACCGACATCGTCGCGGGCACCAGCAGCATGCGCACCAGCGTCGCGTCGAGCAGCACCGCCACGGCGAGGCCGACGCCGGTCTGCTTGATGACCAGCAGCTGGCCCGTCACGAAACCCGAGAAGACGATGACGACGAGGACCGCCGCCGAGGTGATGATCCGGCCCGAGCGCTGCAGGCCCATGACGACCGCGTCGTCGTTGCTGTACCCCTGTTCGTGCAGCTCGACGATCCGCGAGAGCAGGAACACCTCGTAGTCCATTGACAGGCCGAAACCGAACGCGAGGACCAGCAGGGGGATCATCGACTCGATCGCGCCGACGGAGTCGAAGCCGAGCAGCCCCTCGAGGTGCCCCTGCTGGAACACCCACACGAGGACACCCAGGCTCGCCCCCAGGGAGACGATGTTCAGCAGCAGCGCCTTGACCGGGATGACCACCGACCCGGTCATCAGGAACAGCAGCACGAGCGTCGCCAGCGCGACGAGGGCGAAGGCCAGCAGCGCCCGGTCCAGCATCGAGTCCGTGAAGTCCTGCAGGCCGGACGCCTGGCCCACGACGTGGGTCGGGAAGTCGGGGCGGTCGGCCTGCAGCAGGCGGACCATCTCGCGGGCCCCCTCGTCCAGGGGGCCGCCGGGGACGTCGACGCCGATCGCGCTGAGGCTGTCGCTGATCCGCTCCGGCACCCCGGTGACCGGCCGGCCGTCGAGCTCCGGAAGGGCCGCGGCGTAGGCGACCGCCTCCTCGGGGGTGGTCTGGGCGACCACGCGCAGGTCGGGTCCGTTCACCGTGGGGTAGTGCGTCGCGAGGTCGGTGAAGAAGACCCGCTGCTCGGCGTCCGGCGGGAGCATCTCCGCCCCGGAGGACGTCAGGCGCATGCCCAGGGCCGGCAGGGCCAGCGCGATGAGGACCGCCAGCACGCCGACGATGATCGGGACCGGCCGGTCGTGGACCCAGACCGCGAGCCGGGAGAAGATGCCGTGCTCGGGGGCCTGCTCGGTGCCCTTGCGCAGCAGCCGGCGGGCCCCCAGCGCGCACAGCGCCGGGACGAGCGTGACGGCGACGAGCATGGCGACCAGCACGACGGACAGGCCGGCCGAGCCGATCGCCTTCATGATGGGGGCCTCGAAGACGAGCAGGCCGCCCAGCGAGATGGCCACGGTCAGGCCCGAGAAGACCACGGTGCGCCCGGCGGAGTCGACCGTGCGGGCGGTGGCCGCCTCGATCTGCTCGCGGGTGATGTCCCTGGCGGGGATCCCCTGGGCGCGGGCGCGCAGCTCCTCGCGGAACCGGCTCACGGTGAGCAGGCCGTAGTCGATGCACAGGCCGAGGCCCAGGACCGTGACCACGTTGACGACGGAGGCGTCGAGGTCGATCGCGTAGGAGAAGGCCAGCAGGGAGGCCAGCGCCCCGCCGATCGAGGCGATGGCCCCCAGGATCGGCATCCCGGCAGCCACGAAGCCGCCGAACACGAGCACCATGAGCAGGAAGCTCACCGGGAGCGCCACGCCCTCGCCGGTCCGCAGGTCCTGCTCGACCTGGTGGGTGATCGAGTCGATGAGCTCGGTGAGGCCGCCGGTCGCCCCCTCCGCGCCGGGCATCGCGGCGAGCATCGCGTCGAGCTCCCGGTCGACCTGCTCACGGACCCTCGTGCCGTCCTCGTCGCTGAGCTCGGGGTCGAGGGTGACCACGGTCAGGAAGCCGTCGGAGGACGGGCGCTCGTCCTTGAAGAGCACCGCGGCCTGGGGGCTGTCCATCCCCTGGGGCACGACGTACGGCATCGCCACGGCCTCGACGCCCTCGATGGCCGAGAGGTCGCGGGCCGCGGCCTGCCCGGCCCGCGCCACCTCGGGCGAGTCGGCGTCGACCCCCGTCACCTGGAGCATGTAGCGCGTCGTCCCGGTCTCGCCCGCGGCGGTGAGGAGGTCCCGGCCGGTGAGGTTCTCCCCGGCGACCGTCGGCTCGCCCGAGCCGAGCCGGTCGAAGAGCGACTCGCCGGTCACGAGGCCCAGCGCGCTGGCGAAGGCGGCCCCCACGGCGAGGAGCCACACGGCGACCACGACGAGGGGGCGGCGGGCAACCCGCGCCCCGAGGTGGGAGAGCGCCGAGCGACGGCGGTCGGGGTGGAGGTCGGTCACGGGGGATAGCCTGCCACCCGTGGTAGCGAGCGCTGACGACGACCTGTTCGCCGTGTCTGCGGCCGAGCGGGGTCGCGACGCGGCCCCCGGTGCCGCCCTTCCGCCGCTCGCGGTCCGCATGCGCCCGCGCACCCTCGGGGAGGTCCGCGGCCAGGCCGACGTGCTGCGCCCCGGGAGCCCGCTGCGGCGGCTCATCGAGGGCTCCGGCGGGGCGGCCGGTCCGCTGTCGGCGATCATCTGGGGCCCACCCGGCACCGGCAAGACCACCCTGGCCCACCTCGTCGCCACGGCGGCTGAACGCCGCTTCGTCGAGCTGAGCGCCGTCACCGCCGGGGTCAAGGACGTCCGGGCGGTCATGGACGCCGCGGCCCGTGAGCGGGACATGTACGACCGCCAGACAGTGCTCTTCCTCGACGAGATCCACCGCTTCACCAAGGCCCAGCAGGACGCCCTTCTCCCCGGCGTCGAGAACCGCCAGGTGATCCTGGTCGCGGCGACCACGGAGAACCCCTCCTTCTCGGTCATCGCCCCGCTGCTGTCCCGCTCGATGCTGATCACCCTCGGCCCGCTCAGCGACGACGAGGTCGCCGACGTGCTGGAGTCCGCGGTCGCGGACGAGCGGGGTCTGGCGGGGGAGCTCACCCTCGCACCCGAGGCCACGAGCCACCTCGTGCGGATCGCGGGCGGCGATGCGCGGCGCGCGCTGACCTCGCTCGAGGCGGCGGCAGGTGTGGCGCTCGACGAGATCGCCCCGGGCGCCGAGACGGACGGGCCCGCCCCGATCACCCTCGCGCACGTCGAGCAGGCCGTGGCCCACGCGTCGGTCCGCTACGACAAGACCGGCGACCAGCACTACGACGTGGCCTCCGCGCTCATCAAGTCCATGCGGGGTTCCGATGTCGACGCCGCGCTGCACTACCTCGCGCGCATGCTCGAGGCGGGGGAGGACCCACGCTTCATCGCCCGGCGCATCGTCATCGCTGCCAGCGAGGACGTCGGGATGGCCGACCCGACCGCCCTGCAGACCTCCGTGGCGGCGATGCACGCGGTCGCCCAGATCGGCATGCCCGAGGCCCGCATCATCCTGGCGCAGGCGGTGGTCCACAACGCCCTGGCGCCCAAGAGCAACGCCACATACCTCGGCGTCAACGCCGCGATCGCCGACATCCGAGCGGGCCGTGGTGGAGCGGTGCCCGCCCACCTGCGGGGCAGCGGGTATGCCGGAGCGGCCAGGCTCGGGCACGGCGAGGGGTACGTGTACGCCCACGACGAGGAGGACGGGGTGGCCCGCCAGCAGTACCTCCCCGACGACCTCGAGGGGAGGGCCGACTACTACCGGCCGACGGGGCGCGGCTTCGAGGAGCGGCTCACCCAGCGGTGGCAGTGGCTGCGCGAGCGGATCCGCGGCAGCTGACGTCGCGAGCGTGTTCGGGGCCGCCCGTCGCGGCGGGCGGGCTCGCCCCCGGCCAGCGGGTAGGGTTGCCGCCATGGATGTGAGTCTGGGCGACATCGCCGGCATGATCGCGGCCCTCGCGTTCGCGTTCCTCGTGTTCCGGCTGGGGAGCGTGATCGGCAAGGCCGGCAAGATCCTCGACGAGACGCGGGTCAGCGTGCGCAGCACGACCGACAACGTCCAGCCGACGCTCATCAAGCTCACCGACACCGTCTCGCTCACCAACGACCAGCTCGCCAAGGTCGACGGCATCACGACGAACGTCTCGGCCATCACCACGAACGCCAGCGCCCTCACCGCCCTCTTCGCCGCGACGCTCGGCTCGCCCGTGGTCAAGGTGGCGGCCTTCACCTACGGTGTGCGCACCGCCCTCAGCGGCAACGCACGCCCGACCCGCGGCGCCCGCCGCAGGCGGAGGGGCTGACCGGCATGGCGCGTCTGTTCTGGATCGCCCTCGGCGCCGCGGCCGGTGTCTACGCCGTACGCAAGGTCGGCAAGGCCGCCGAGGCCTACACCCCTGCCGGTGTGGCCCACGGCCTGTCCGACTTCGGCGAGGGCCTGCGTGAGCTCGCGGACGCCATCCGCGAGGGCATGGCCGAGCGCGAGGACGAGCTCCGGCTCGCCCTCGGCATCGACACCGGCACGGCCGAGGACGTCGAGGCGGGCCGGCTCGACCCCGAGGCGGCCCGGCGGCTGCTCGACGACCCGACCGGCCGCTTCGACTCGCGAGCTCGCTAGGGGCCAGTGCCACCGCTGCGCCCCGCCGTCGCCCGCAACCCGCCCAGACCCGACCCGTACCATCGTCATGCCCGCACGTGCATGCTCCAAAGGACGTAACCCCCATGGAAACCGCCGAGATCAGGCGCCGCTGGCTCTCCTTCTTCGAGGGCAAGGGCCATACCGTGGTGCCCTCCGCCCCACTCATCTACGACGACCCCAACCTGCTCTTCGTCAACGCGGGCATGGTGCCGTTCAAGCCGTACTTCCTCGGCCAGCAGAGCCCGCCCTGGCAGCGCGCCACGTCGGTGCAGAAGTGTGTGCGCACCGGTGACATCGAGGAGGTCGGCAAGACCAGCCGGCACGGCACGTTCTTCCAGATGAACGGCAACTTCTCCTTCGGCGACTACTTCAAGGCCGGCGCCATCGAGTACGCCTGGGAGCTGCTCACCACCTCGCAGACGCAGGGCGGGTACGGCATCGAGGCGGACAAGCTGTGGGCGACCGTCTACGAGGACGACGACGAGGCGGCCGACCTCTGGGTGCAGCTGACCGGCATCCCGAAGGAGCGCGTGGTGCGCCGCGGGCTGGCCGACAACTACTGGCACATGGGGGTGGCCGGCCCCGGTGGACCGTGCAGTGAGATCTACGTCGACCGCGGCCCGGAGTACGGCCCGGACGGCGGCCCGGCCGTCGACGAGGACCGCTTCATGGAGGTCTGGAACCTCGTCTTCATGCAGTCCTCGCTCGGGGACGTCCGCACCAAGGTCGACTTCGACATCTCCGGCGACCTGCCGAAGAAGAACATCGACACCGGCATGGGGCTCGAGCGCATCGCCTCCATCCTGCAGGGCGTCGACAACATGTACGAGATCGACGAGGTCTACCCGGTCCTGGAGCGGGCCGCGGAGATGACCGGCAAGAAGTACGGCGCGCACTCCGGCCACGACGCGGCGCACAGCCACCCTGACGACGTCCGGCTGCGTGTGGTCGCCGACCACATCCGCTCGTCGCTGATGCTCATCGGCGACGGCGTGACCCCGGGCAACGAGGGCCGCGGCTACGTCCTGCGCCGGATGCTGCGCCGGGCGGTGCGCTCGATGCGCCTGCTCGGGTTCGACGAGCCCAGCCTGCCGCACCTCCTCCCGGTCTCGCTGGAGCGCATGAAGCAGTCCTACCCCGAGCTCGAGGACGGCTTCGGCCGGATCTCGCAGATCGCGTATGCCGAGGAGGACGCCTTCCGCCGCACCCTCGCCTCGGGCACGACGATCCTCGACACCGCCGTCGCGAGGACCAAGGCCGAGGGTGGCACTCAGCTCGCCGGCGAGCAGGCGTTCTCCCTCCACGACACCTACGGCTTCCCGATCGACCTCACCCTCGAGATGGCCGCCGAGCAGGGCCTCGCGGTGGACCGCGAGGGCTTCCGGCGCCTGATGCAGGAACAGCGCGACCGGGCCAAGGCCGACGCCAAGGCCAAGAAGGCCGGTCACGCCGACACCCACGTCTGGAAGGAGCTCCGCGAGCGCGGCGCCACCGAGTTCCGCGCCTACGAGGAGCTCACGAGCGAGGGCCACGTGGTCGGTCTCGTGCACGAGGGGCGGCGGGTCGACGAGCTCGAGCCGGGCCAGCGCGGCCAGGTGATCCTCGACCGCACGCCCTTCTACGCCGAGTCCGGCGGCCAGGTCGCCGACGAGGGGATCATCACCGCGGACGGCGCACACCTTCGGGTCGTCGACGTGCAGCGGCCGGTGAAGGGCCTCATCGCGCACACCGTCGAGGTGCTGCAGGGGCCGGTCCGCACCGGCGCCGAGGTCATCTCCGAGGTCGACCCGGAGTGGCGCATCTCCGCCTGCCAGGCGCACTCGGGCACGCACGTCGTCCACGCCGCCCTGCGCCAGGTGCTCGGCCCCTCGGCGCTGCAGTCGGGCTCGTACAACAAGCCGGGCTACCTGCGCCTGGACTTCGCCTGGAACCAGGCCCTGTCGCCGGCGACCCGCAGCGAGATCGAGGAGGTCGCCAACCTCGCCGTGCGAGGCGACCTGCCGGTCTCCGCGCAGTACATGACCCTTCCCGAGGCCCGGGAGTGGGGCGCCCTCGCGCTGTTCGGCGAGACCTACGACGAGATGGTGCGGGTCGTCGAGATCGGTGGCCCCTGGTCGCGTGAGCTGTGCGGTGGCACCCACGTGCAGCACTCCTCGCAGATCGGTGCGCTCACCGTCACGGGCGAGTCGTCCGTCGGCTCGGGCGTGCGACGGCTCGAGGCGTTCGTGGGCATGGACGCGCTGCACTACCTGGCCAAGGAGCGTGCCCTCGTCGCCGAGCTGACCGACCTGGTCAAGGTCCAGCCGGGCGAGCTCAAGGAGCGCATCGCCTCGCTGCTCGCGCGGGTCAAGGACGCCGAGCGGGAGATCGAGAAGATGCGCCAGGAGCAGGTCATGGCGCAGACCGGGAAGCTGCTCGACTACACCCGGGACGTCCGCGGCGTCCGCGTGCTCACCCACGACGCCGGCGACGGCGCGGGCGCAGACGACCTGCGCACCATGGCGCTCGACCTGCGGCACCGCCTCGGCGAGGCAGGGCCGGCGGTCGTCGCCCTGACCGGCGTCGCCAAGGGCCGGCCGGTCGTGGTCGTCGCCACCAACGCCGCCGCGCGCGAGCGCGGCATCAAGGCCGGTGCGCTGGTCAGGGTGGCGGCACAGGCCCTCGGTGGTGGAGGGGGCGGCAAGGACGACCTCGCGCAGGGGGGCGGCACCGACCCCGCCAGGACGGGTGAGGCGCTCGGGCGGGTCGACGCAGAGATCGCCGTGGCCGCCGGGTGACGACCTCGTGACGCGGTCCGGGGTGCGGCTCGGGGTCGACGTCGGCAGCGTGCGCGTCGGCCTGGCGGCCAGCGACCCCTCCGGGCTGCTGGCCACCCCGGTGCGCACCGTGCAGCGCGATGCCACCGGCGAGGACGCCGACCTCGAGGAGATCGCGCGGGCGGTGGCCGAGCACGAGGCGCTGGAGGTGCTGGTGGGGCTGCCCCGGACACTCGCGGGCGAGGAGGGTCCCGCCGCGGCGCAGGCCCGGCAGTATGCTCGTCGGCTGGCGGTGCGCATCGCCCCTGTCGGCGTTCGGCTCGTGGACGAGCGGCTCACGACGGTCGACGCCCACCGCTCGCTCCGCGAGAGCGGGGTCGGCGGGCGGCGCCAGCGGGCCGTGGTCGACCAGGCCGCAGCCGTGCTGATCCTCCAGGCGGGGCTGGACGCGGAGCGCACGACCGGGCGGCCGCCCGGAGAACTCGTCAGGCCAGATGGGCGCAAGCCCCGGACGAAGGACAGAGGTCGATGACCGAGCCGCACCTCGAGCAGTCGATCTTCGGTGCGCACGAGCCGGAGGGCCGGGCCGCGCGCCGCCGTGCCTCCCGTCGCCCGAAGCGTCGTCGCGGGCGCCGGTTCATCGTGCTGGCCCTGGCGCTGGCCATCGTCGGCGGCGCCGTGTTCGCGGCGTACACCGTGCTGCGTCCCGTGGTGGCCGACCTCACGGCGAGCAACGACTTCACCGGGCCGGGCTCCGGCGCGGTCCAGGTCACCGTCCAGGAGGGCGACTCCGGCCGGGCCATCGGCACGTCCCTGCAGAAGGCCGGGGTCGTGAAGACCTCCAAGGCGTTCCTCGAGGCGGCCCAGGCGGACTCCCGCGCGGCGGCCATCCAGCCGGGCACCTACACGCTGAAGAAGCAGATGGCGGCCAAGGACGCGCTCGCCATCCTCGTCAACCCCAAGAACCGGACCGTGCCGCGGGTGACCATCCCGGAGGGGCTGTGGGCCACCGAGGTCTTCGCCGCGCTGTCCAAGGGCACCAAGGTGCCGGTGGCGGAGTACCAGGCGGCGGCGAAGGACCCGGCCTCGCTGGGCCTGCCGGCCTCGGCGAAGGGCAACCTCGAGGGCTATCTCTTCCCCGCCACCTACGAGTTCCCCGCCAAGGCGACCGCGCGCGAGCAGCTCGCGACGATGGTCAAGAAGACCGTGTCCGAGCTGGACAAGGCGGGGGTGGCCGAGGCCGACATGGAGCGCACGATGATCGTCGCCTCGATCGTCGAGGGTGAGGTCAGCGGAGACGCCGACCGGGCCAAGGTGGCCCGGGTCATCGAGAACCGGCTGAAGGACACGACGGGCCCCACCAAGGGCCTGCTGCAGATGGACTCCACGGTGCACTACGCCGTGAAGAAGCGCGGCAAGGCCGGGACGACCGACGCCGACCGCCAGAGCGCCAGTCCCTACAACACCTACCGCGTCCAGGGCCTGCCCCCCGGCCCGATCAACAACCCCGGTGCGGCGTCCATCGCCGCCGCTGCGAGCCCCGCGGCCGGCTCGTGGCTGTTCTTCGTGACCGTCAACCCCGACACGGGCGAGACCCGCTTCGCCACGACCCCCGCCGAGCACCAGGCCAACGTCAACCAGTTCAACCAGTGGTGTCGGGACAACCCGGGCAAGTGCTGAACGCGGCCGTCCTCGGCTCGCCGATCGCGCACTCCCTGTCCCCGCTGCTCCACCGGGCTGCCTACCGCGCCCTCGGGCTCGAGCAGTGGCGGTATGCCGCGCACGAGGTCGACGAGGTGGCGTTCCTGCCGTTCGTGGCCGGCCTGGACGCGTCGTGGCGCGGGCTCAGCCTCACCATGCCGCTGAAGGAGGTCGCCTTCGAGGTGGCCTCCGAGGTGTCCGCCGCGGCGCGCGGCACCGGGGCGGTCAACACCCTGGTGCGGCGGGCGACGGGGGAGTGGGACGCCCACAACACCGACGTGCACGGCATCGTGGCCGCGCTGGCTCCTGCGGGCGCGCGCGGCTGCGCGACGGTGCTCGGCTCGGGCGCCACGGCGCGTTCCGCCATCGCCGCCCTGCAGCAGCTGGGCGTGTCGCAGGTGCGGGTCGCCGTGCGCTCCGGCGTCCGCCCGGAGACGGCCCGGATGTCGGCGGCGCTGGGTGTCCACCTGGACGAGGTGGCCCTGGACCACTGGGCCGACGAGGGTGGGCTCGTCGTCAGCACGCTGCCGGCGAGTGCCTCCACGTCTGCCGCCGAGGCCCTCGCGGGCCGGGTGCTGGAGGGCACGCTCCTCGACGTCGTCTACGCGGGCTGGCCCACCCCGCTGGCCCGGGCCGCCTCCGGCGCGGGACTCACCGTGGTCTCGGGGCTGGCCATGCTGGTGCACCAGGCCGCCGAGCAGGTGCGCCTGATGACCGGTCACGAGCCGCCCCTCGACGCGATGCTCGCGGCGGCAGGCGGGGCGGTTGCGGGGTGATCACCCTGGGGGAGGGCGCGGGGGCGCCGCCATGGGCCGTCGCCGTGCTGGTGGTCGCCGGTGGCGTGCTGGGGTGGGCGACCGGGCGGATCCTGGGCACCGGTGGCTACCGCATCGAGTCGGACGAGGCTGGTCCTGCGCTGCCGCGCGCACGCTGGTGGCCGGCGCCCGCGCTGGCGCTGGTGTGGGGCCTCCTGGCCTGGCGGATCGGTGACACGGCCGGCTGGGCCGCGCTCCCGGCATACCTGTTCTTCGGGTGGCTCGCGGTCGCGCTGGTCTGGATCGACATCGACGTGCACCGCCTGCCCGACGGCCTGGTGCTCCCCGCCTATCCTGCGCTGCTGGCGCTCCTCGCCTGCGCCACCCTCGGAGCGGGGGACTGGCGGCCGATGCTGGACGCGCTCATCGGGATGTCCGCCCTCTACGCGCTCTACTTCGTGATGGCGTTCATCTCACCGGCCTCCCTGGGCTTCGGTGACGTCAAGCTGTCCGGTCTCATCGGCCTGGTGCTCGGCTGGCTCGGGCTGGGCACGGCGCTGCTCGGCCTGCTCGCCGGCTTCGTCGCCGGCGGGGTCATCGCCATCGTCATGATCGTGGCCCAGCGCGCGGGCCTGCGCTCGCACATCGCCTTCGGCCCCGCCATGCTGCTGGGGGCCTTCGCGGCCCTGGCGCTGGAGTACCGCCTCGTCCCCGTCTGAGCGGGGGCCCCAAAGCCGTTCCCCTCCACGCCGTCCTCGGCCATGATCAGCCCATGGGGCGCTACGTGTACGACTTCGCAGAGGGCGGCAAGGACCAGAAGGACCTCCTCGGTGGCAAGGGGGCGAACCTGGCGGAGATGACCCGGCTCGGCCTGCCGGTGCCGCCGGGGTTCACGATCACGACCGACGCCTGCCGGGTCTACCTCGCCGAGGGGCACGAGCCGGAGGGGCTGGCCGAGGAGGTCGACCGCCACCTCGCGCGGCTCGAGGAGCGCATGGGCCGCCGCCTCGGGAACCCCGACGACCCGCTCCTGGTGTCGGTCCGCTCGGGCGCGAAGTTCTCGATGCCCGGCATGATGGACACCGTCCTCAACATCGGGCTCGGCGACCACTCGGTCGAGGGTCTGATCCGCCAGAGCGGCGGCAACGAGCGCTTCGCCTGGGACTCCTACCGGCGGCTCCTGTCGATGTTCGGCCAGACCGTCCTGGGGCTCGGCTCCCACGACTTCGAGCAGGAGCTCGACCGGCTCAAGGACGAGCGTGGGGCGTCCAGCGACCTCGACCTCACGGCCGAGGACCTCCGCGGGCTGGTCAAGACCTACCAGGGGCTGGTGCGCGAGCACTCCGGACGCGACTTCCCGCAGGACCCGCGCGAGCAGCTCGGCCTCGCGATCCGTGCGGTGTTCGACTCGTGGAACACCGAGCGGGCCACGATCTACCGCCGGCGGGAGCGGATCCCGGCGGACCTCGGCACGGCGGTGAACGTCGGGGCGATGGTGTTCGGCAACGGCGGCGCCGACTCCGGGACCGGTGTGGCTTTCACCCGGGACCCTGCGACCGGGGCGCAGGGGGTCTACGGCGACTACCTGCAGAACGCCCAGGGGGAGGACGTCGTGGCCGGTATCCGCAACACCGTCCCGCTGCACGACCTCGAGACCATCGACAAGGCGTGCTACGACGAGCTGCTGGGGATCATGGCGACCCTGGAGCGGCACTACCGGGACCTGTGCGACATCGAGTTCACCATCGAGCACGGCACGCTGTGGATGCTGCAGACGCGGGTCGGCAAGCGGACCGCCCAGGCGGCGTTCCGGATCGCCTCCGAGCTCGTCGACGAGGGCCTGATCGACCTCGACGAGGCGCTCCAGCGGGTGAACGGCGCCCAGCTGGCCACGCTGATGTTCCCGCGGTTCGACGACCGCCACGAGCGGCACCTGCTGGGCACGGGCATGAACGCCTCACCCGGGGCTGCGGTGGGGAGGGCGGTCTTCGACTCGCACACCGCGGCCGAGTGGGCCGAGCGGGGTGAGGACGTCATCCTGGTGCGGCGCGAGACCAACCCCGACGACCTCAAGGGCATGGTCGCCGCCCGGGGCATCCTCACCAGCCGCGGCGGCAAGACCTCGCACGCGGCTGTCGTGGCCCGGGGCATGGGCCGCACCTGCGTCTGCGGGGCCGAGTCGCTCGACGTGGACGTGCGGGCGCGCCGCTTCACGTGCGCGGACGGCACGGTCGTCAGCGAGGGGGACGTCATCTCGATCGACGGCACGACCGGCGACATCTTCGCCGGCGAGGTGCCGGTCATGGACTCGCTCGTGGTGCGGCACTTCGAGGGCGACACCACCGCCGACGACGAGACGGTCCGGGCGGTCGCCCGCCTCATGGAGCACGCCGACCGCACCCGCCGGATGGAGGTGCGCGCCAACGCGGACACCCCCGACGACGCCGCCCGGGCCCGCCGCTTCGGGGCGCAGGGCATCGGGCTCTGCCGCACCGAGCACATGTTCCTGGGCGACCGCCGCGAGCTGGTGGAGCACCTCATCATCGCGGAGACGCACGAGGAGCAGGAGGCGGCGCTCGAGGCGCTGCTGCCGCGCCAGCGGGAGGACTTCATCGGCATCCTGGAGGCCATGGACGGCCTGCCGGTCACGGTGCGGCTCATCGACCCGCCTCTCCACGAGTTCCTGCCCGACCTCACCGACCTGGCGGTCCTCGTGGCCCACGAGGACGACGCCGGCAACCCGGACAGCCGCCACCACAGGCTCCTGGAGGCGGTGAAGCGGATGCACGAGCAGAACCCGATGTTGGGCCTGCGCGGCGTGCGCCTCGGCATCGCGCTGCCGGGCCTGTTCGCGATGCAGACCCGGGCGGTCCTCGAGGCCGCCGCCGCCCGGCTCGAGGCCGGGGGCGACCCCAGGCCGGAGATCATGGTGCCGCTGGTCGCCTCGGCCGAGGAGTTCGAGATCGTGCGGGCCGAGGTCGAGCGGGTCGCGGCGGAGGTCCAGGACGCCGCCGGCCGCGAGATCCCCTACACGGTGGGGACGATGATCGAGCTGCCCCGCGCCGTGCTGACCGCGGACCGCATCGCCGCCACGGCGGAGTTCTTCTCGTTCGGCACCAACGACCTGACCCAGATGACCTGGGGCTTCTCCCGGGACGACGTCGAGAGCTCGTTCTTCTCGACCTACCTCGAGAAGGGCGTGTTCGGGGTGTCGCCGTTCGAGACGCTGGACGTCGACGGTGTCGGGGCCCTGGTCAGGTATGCCGCGCAGCGAGGCCGCGCGGCGCGGCCGGACCTTCACCTCGGTGTGTGCGGGGAGCACGGGGGCGACCCCGAGTCGATCCACTTCTTCGAGGGTGTGGGTCTGGACTACGTGTCGTGCTCGCCGTTCCGGGTGCCGATCGCGCGTCTCGAGGCGGCCCGCGCCGTTCCCAGATGACGGGCTCCCCGGCGGGGGCGCGGGACGGCCATGACAAGATCGCTGCATGCTGCGATGGCTGACTGCCGGTGAGTCCCACGGCCCCGCCCTGCTGGCCACCCTCGAGGGGCTGCCGGCGGGCGTGCGCGTGACCACCAAGGACGTCGCCTCCGCCCTCGCCCGCCGCCGGCTCGGCTTCGGCCGCGGCGCGCGGATGACGTTCGAGCAGGACGAGGTCGAGTTCCTCGGCGGGGTCCGGCACGGCGTGACCATGGGCTCGCCGGTGGCGATCCGGATCGGCAACACGGAGTGGCCCAAGTGGGAGACCGTGATGTCGCCTGACCCGGTCTCCGACGCCGCGTTCGCCGCAGCCGACGACGTGAACGCCGAGAGGGAGATCGCGCGCAACCGGCCGCTGACGCGCCCCCGGCCCGGTCACGCCGACCTCGTCGGGATGCAGAAGTACGGCTTCGACGACGCCCGGCCGGTGCTGGAGCGCGCCTCCGCGCGCGAGACCGCGGCTCGCGTCGCGCTCGGCGAGGTGGCCGCGCGCTTCCTGGAGCAGGCGTACGGCATCCGTCTCGTCTCGCACACCGTGGCCATCGGCGGCGCGGGGGTGGCCGACGACGCGACGCTGCCCACGCCGGACCAGGTCGGGGCCCTCGACGCCAACCCGGTGCGGACCCTCGACGAGGCCGGCTCCGCGGCCATGGTCGCCGAGGTCGAGGCAGCCAAGAAGGACGGCGACACCCTCGGCGGCGTCGTCGAGGTGCTCGCCTACGGCCTGCCCCCGGGGCTCGGCTCGCACGTCCACTGGGACCGCAGGCTCGACGCCCAGCTCGCCGCTGCCCTCATGGGGATCCAGGCCATCAAGGGCGTCGAGGTCGGCGACGGCTTCCGCACCGCGGCACGCCGCGGCTCGGCCGCCCACGACGAGATGGAGCGGGGCGCCGACGGGACGATCCGGCGGCGCACCGGGCGCGCCGGTGGCACCGAGGGCGGCATGTCCACCGGTGACGTCCTGCGGGTCCGCGCGGCGATGAAGCCCATCAGCACCGTGCCCCGCGCCCTCGACACGATCGACACGACGGGGGAGGAGGCCGCCAAGGCGATCCACCAGCGCTCCGACGTGTGCGCGGTGCCGGCTGCCGGCGTCGTGGCCGAGGCCATGGTCGCCCTGGTCCTGGCGCAGGCGTGCGTCGAGAAGTTCGGCGGCGACTCGGTCGTCGAGACATCGCGCAACCACGCGGCCTACCTCGCCTCGGTGCCGGAGGCGATGCGCACGTGGTGACGGCGGGGACGACCCGGCCACGCGCGGTCCTCATCGGGCCGCCGGGCGCCGGGAAGAGCACCATCGCGCGCAAGCTCGCCGACCGCCTGGGGGTCGGCTGGCACGACACCGACGAGGCCATCGAGGCCGCTGAGGGGCGACCGATCTCCGACATCTTCGTGGTCTCGGGCGAGGCGCACTTCAGGACCCTCGAGCGGACCGAGGTCGCCCGGTCTCTCGCCGCCTGCGACGGCGTGGTCTCCCTCGGTGGGGGCGCCCCCATGGATCCCGAGACGGCGGGCGCGCTGTCCGGGCACACGGTGGTGTTCCTCGACGTCGGCATCGCCGACGCCGCGCGGCGCATCGGCTTCGACGGCAGCCGCCCGCTGCTGCTGGTCAACCCGCGCGCCCAGTGGACCAAGATGATGAACGAGCGGCGCCCGACCTACGAGCGGCTGGCCAGCGTGCGCGTCGACACCGCCGGGCGGCGGCCGCGCGCCGTGGTCGACGAGATCGTGGCGTGGCTGGAGGGACACCGATGAGCAGCACGACCATCAGCGTGGGCGGCGACTACGACGTCATCGTCGGCACCGGGCTGCTCGACGAGCTCCCACGGCTCATCGGGGAGGGCGTGCAGCGGGTCCTCGTGGTCCACCCGCGGGCCCTCGCCGCGACCGGCGAGGCGGTGCGGGAGGACCTGGTCGCCAAGGGCTTCGAGGCGTATGCCGCGGAGGTTCCCGACGCGGAGGAGGCCAAGACCGCGCAGGTCGCCTCCTTCCTGTGGGGCGTGCTGGGCCAGGCGGGCTTCACCCGCTCCGACGCCATCGTCGGCGTGGGCGGGGGAGCGACCACCGACCTCGCGGGGTTCGTCGCGTCGACCTGGCTGCGCGGCATCAGGGTCGTGCAGGTCCCCACCACCCTGCTCGGCATGGTGGACGCAGCGGTCGGCGGCAAGACCGGCATCAACACACCCGAGGGCAAGAACCTCGTGGGGGCGTTCCACCCGCCGGCCGGCGTGCTGTGCGACCTCGCGACGCTGCAGACCCTTCCGCAGCACGACTTCGTCGCCGGGCTCGCGGAGGTCATCAAGTGCGGCTTCATCGCCGACCCCGTGATCCTCGACCTCGTCGGGGCCGACCTCGAGGGCGCGCGCTCGGCGCAGGGCCCGCACGTCCGCGAGCTCGTCGAGCGGGCCATCGCGGTCAAGGCCGACGTCGTGGCGCAGGACCTCAAGGAGTCGTCGCTGCGCGAGATCCTCAACTACGGCCACACCTTCGGCCACGCCGTCGAGCAGGTCGAGCGCTACCAGTTCCGGCACGGGGCCGCGGTCAGCATCGGCATGGTCTACGTCGCCGAGCTGGCCCGCCTGGCCGGGAAGATCGATGACGGCCTGGTCGAACGGCACCGCGCACTCCTGGGCGGCGTGGGCCTGCCGGTGACCTACCGCGGCGACCGGTGGCCGCAGCTCCTCGAGGCGATGAGGCGCGACAAGAAGTCCCGCGGGTCGATGCTGCGCTTCGTCGTGCTGGCCGGTCTCGCGAAGCCGGTGCGGCTCGAGGGGCCCGACCCCGCGCTGCTGCAGGCGGCCTACGGCGAGATCAGCGCGGAGACCCGAGGCCGGGCGATCCCGCTCGGCTGACCCAGCTCTGCCTGGCGGTCAGCCGTCCTTCGGGCCCCGGCCGCAGTCGGGAAGGTCGATGGTGGTGACCTGCGGCAGGACGAGCGGCTGCACCAGCGTCGTGACCGGGCCCTTCGCCTCCGGCGGCTCCTCGATCCGGATCACCAGCGTCCTGGTCTGGCCCGGCTCGAGCTCGAGCTCGGCGGTGAAGACGGGACGGCCGCGCTCGTCGTCGACCGCGAGGAACGTGGGCTCGCCGTCGAGGGTGGCATCGGAGAAGCCTGCCTCCTTGGTGGCGTAGTAGCCGACGAGCAGGCGGTTCGTACCCTCGGGGACCGGGTCGATGGGCTCGTCCGCGCGTCCTGCGACGTAGTCGGTCAGGCCCGACCTCGGGACCCGGTTGGTGAGCCGGATGGTCACCGTGGCACGCGGATCGGCTGCCCCGCACGCCGCGCCCTGGTAGCTCACCTCCCGGTGGAGGTAGTAGTCGAGCTTGTTGCCGCCGCCGTTGTTGATGACGACACCGCTGAACAGGCCCGACGTGTCGCTGAGCGTGCCCCCCACCGGTCGCGCGGCGATCACGCGCTGCTCCTCGGCATGCGTGCTGTAGAGGAGGACCCGGCGTTCGTCGACGGCGCCCGCGACGGCCGAGGCCAGCGCCGTGCCCTTGGCCGGGCCGCGCTCCAGCACGTCGTCGGCGATCGCCTTGGCCACCGTGATGAGGTACTGCTTGCGGACGACGGGGTCGGTGAAGCGGTCGTAGGCGTCCTTCTCCACGAGCGAGACCACCGAGGACGCCTTCAGGACGGTGCCGTCGGCCATCGTGGTGGGCCCGGTGACCTTGAGCATCATGGCCAGCGCGTTGGGGTCGATGGCCAGCGCCCCGTCGAGCTGCTGGCCGGTCCTGGCCTTCCAGAAGCGCATCATGAGCTCCGCGCCGTCAGGGAAGTGCGGACTGACGGTGGAGTTGCCGAAGACACGGTCCGGCGCTGCCCCCTGGTAGTGGCTGGCGAAGCCGGGGCTCAGCCCCTTCAACGAGACCTTCAGGCCACCGAAGTCGCCGGAGACGCCGTAGTGCTCGAAGCTGACCTTGCCCCGGTCGGCGCGCAGGACGGCGTACACACCCGGGAGCCCGCCGGCGCCGCGCGCCTCGGCGTTGTTCTGGAAGGCCACGAAGTAGTGGCGTGGGCCCTCGGCGCCCAGCATCGGGGGCAGCAGCTGCACGGCCTCGTGCGCAGAGCGGAGCTGGAGCGAGACCTCCTCGAGCTGCGCCGTGAGGTCCCCCTGTCCCTCGTCGATGGTCCCGATGCCGGTGGAGGGCAGGGCCCTGACCTCGTGCAGGGCAGCGTCGTTGGCCGCACGGGCCTGGGCGAGGGGCGCCTGCGCGGCCGCGATGGGAGCGAGGTCCAGGCCGCCCCCGTCGCGGGTCAGGTCCACGCCGACGAGGCGGTCCCGGACCGACCGCACGGGCGGCAGCACGTCGTCCGCGACGGCGGCGACCCCTGCCGAGACTCCTTGGACCGTCTCGAAGGGCCGGCCGGCCCACGGCAGGCTGGCCGGCACGTCCCAGAGGGGCCCGTCGGTGAGGTCACGGGCGGCCCGAGCCTCCACCTGGACGGCCCGCAGGTGACGGTCGATCTCCGCGCGCGGGGTGTCCTGACTCGTCAGCCCGGCACGCAGCAGGCCCACCGCCGCCTGCGCGTCGCGCAGGTGGCGGTGGGCCTGGACACCCGTGTACGCAAGCGCCAGCACGTAGAGTGCCGCGATCGCGATGGCGGCGACCCCCGCCCGCCGGACAGCAGACCGACGAGCGGAAAGGCGCACCAAGGACGGAAGCGTCAGATGCCGGCGTTGACGTGCTTGCGACGGCGGGCGGCGATCACGAGAGCGCCACCGCCGGCGAGCAGCACCGCACCAGCGCCCGCGGTGAGGGCGAGGTCCGAGCCGGTGAAGGCCAGCGAGGAGTCGTTGTTGTTGCCGTTGCCGTTGCCGTTGCCGTTGTTGGCGCGGCCGACCACCGTGAAGCGCGCGGTCTTGATGACGTTGGACTCGAGACCCCGCAGCTGGAAGGTGTGGCGACCCGGGCTCAGGCGGCGCGGGACGGTGAACCGGCCCTGCACGACACCGTTGCGGTTGGCCGTCCACGTGCCGACGCGGATCGGCTCGGAGAACACGGTGCCGCGCACCCGCTCGCCCGGCTCGTACCCGGTCGCGCGGAAGCCGACCTCCTCGCCGGGACGGACCCGGTTGTCGTTGAGGGCCACCGTGCACTGAGCCGGCGGGTAGCCCCCCTCGCAGGCGGCGCTGGCCGGGCCGGCGAGGCCCACAGCGGTACCGGCGAGAGCAGCAGAAAGACCGAGGGTGGCAGTGGCCACCTTGATACCGCGGATACCGCGCATGTGAAAGTTCTCCCCTGAAAAGCGATATGAAACGCCCGATGCTGGAGAAAAGTAGCACAGGCCCGGAACAGTGCCGTCGCCATTCCGCGTGAATGGCCAATTGTCGCGGGCCAGCCACCCGGAATTCATCCGAACGGCTGATATCCGGCAGATGCCCGCCGCTCTTCCCGGCGCGCACCTCCTGCCTCACAGAAGGCGCACAGCCGGCTCACGGCCTGCGCCGGGTCGGGCAGTCGAGGCTCGGTGGCACGAGCTCCGTCGGGGGCGTTTCATGGACACCGGGAAGGGCATCGAGATGGGCAGCGCGACGGCACGCCACGACACGAACGACAACCCCGACGGGAACGACGACCGCCACGACCGCGGGCTGGCCTTCGACGTGGGCACCCTCCTGGAACGGCGCAGGGCTCTGCAACTGCTCAGTGGCGCAGCGGTTTTCGCCATCGGTGCCTGCGCGGCGGGGCAGGACGGCACGACCGCCACCACCACCTCGGGCACCTCGAGCACGACGGCGGCCGCGGACGCCTCGGCGATGGCTGGTTCGTCGACGACACCGTCCAGCGAGGTGCCCGACGAGACGGGCGGGCCGTATCCCGGTGACGGCTCGAACGGACCCAACGTCCTCGACGACTCCGGGATCGTCCGCCCGGACATCACGACGAGCTACGCCACGTCGACGACGCGGGCGCAGGGCGTGCCGCTGACCGTGAACCTCACCGTGACGGACACGGCGAAGGGATATGCGGCCCTCGCCGGGGCTGCGGTCTATCTGTGGCACTGCGACAGGGACGGCAACTACTCGTTGTATTCACAGGGTCTGGAGAACGAGAACTATCTGCGTGGTGTCCAGGAGACCAGTGCTGCGGGGACCGTCACGTTCACCACGGTCTTCCCCGGCGCCTACTCGGGGCGCTGGCCGCACATCCACTTCGAGGTCTACGCCAGTGTCGAGGACGCCACCAGCAGCGGGCCGATCGTCAAGACCAGCCAGATCGCCCTGCCCCGGGCCGCGTGCGAGCAGGCCTATGCGGCCTCCGGCTACGAGCGCAGCGTGGAGAACCTCCAGGGGTCCTCACTGACGTCCGACAACGTGTTCGGTGACGACGGTGGGGTCCACCAGCTCGCCACCGTCACGGGGGACGCTGCCTCGGGCTTCGTCGCCAACCTGACGATCGGCGTCTGAGCGGCCGTCCGGGCCCGTCGGCGATTCGGGGGAGCGCAGCGCCGACCGCTAGACTGGCGGGGATCCCATCCCGCGCTGTACGGGCCTCTCGCGCGCCCGCGCGCACCCGGCACCCGGCGACGACGACAAGAAAGCGACTGACACGTGGCATCGACCAACGACCTGAAGAACGGCATGGTGCTCAACCTCGAGGGCCAGCTGTGGTCCGTCGTGGAGTTCCAGCACGTCAAGCCCGGCAAGGGACCGGCCTTCGTGCGCACCAAGCTGAAGAACGTGATGTCGGGCAAGGTCGTCGACAAGACCTTCAACGCGGGCGTCAAGGTCGAGACCGCGACGGTCGACCGCCGTGACATGCAGTACCTCTACAAGGACGGCTCCGACTTCGTCTTCATGGACGGCACGACGTACGACCAGATCCACATCCCCGAGGCGACCGTCGGTGACACGGCCGACTACCTCCTCGAGAACCAGACCGCCCAGGTGGCCACCCACGAGGGCACCGTGCTCTACGTCGAGCTGCCGGCGTCGGTCGTCCTCGAGATCACCTACACCGAGCCCGGCCTGCAGGGCGACCGCTCCACCGGCGGCACCAAGCCCGCGACCCTCGAGACCGGCGCGACGATCAACGTCCCGCTGTTCCTCGAGACCGGCACCAAGGTCAAGGTCGACACCCGCGACGGCTCCTACCTCGGTCGCGTGAACTGACTTGTCCGCCCGCAGCAAGGCCCGCAAGCGTGCCGTCGACCTCCTGTTCGAGGCCGAGCAGCGCGGGATCAACGCGCGTGACCTGCTCGCCGAGCGGCTGGCGAAGCCGGTCACCGAGGCGCCGCTGAACCAGTACACCGCGGACCTCGTGGAGGGTGTCGTCGCCCACTGGACCGACATCAACGAGCTGCTCTCGACGTACAGCCAGGGTTGGTCGCTCGAGCGCATGCCCAGTGTCGACCGGGCCATCCTGCGGCTCGGCGCGTACGAGGTGCTCTACGCCGAGGGCGTGCCCGAGGGTGTCGCCATCAGCGAGGCCGTCGAGCTGGCCACCACGCTGAGCACCGACGACTCGCCGAAGTTCGTCAACGGCCTGCTGGGCCGCCTCGCGGAGGTCAAACCGACCCTCGCCTGAGCACTGTTGTCGACGGCCCCCTCCCCGTCCGGGAGGGGGCCGTCGCGCTGTGCCGCCGTCGCACTGTGCCGCCGTCGCGCCGTGCCGTCAGGTGCGCGCCGCCGGCGGGCCCCCACGGGTGGTGGTCGCCACTGCCAGCCGTGCCCCGTGGACACCCCGCAAATCCGACCCACATATCCAGCCCGCGTGTCCATCCCGCGTGTCCATCCCGCGGGGCGCGTGCGCCTTCGGGACGGGATGCGGCTAGAGTGCTGCCCGTTAGACATCCTTTAACGACCTGTCCTGTGAGGCAGGGAAGGAGGTCCCGACGCTGATGCGTCCTGACTCTGGCGTACCCGCAGGCGTCGACCCGTCCGCCGGCGGCTCGGCTCCCACACCCCTCCCAGCATCCGCTCCGGCTCCCGAGAGCACCGCCCGGTCCGTGATGGGCGCCGGCGACGTCGCGCGGGCCCTGCGCCGGATCGCCCACGAGATCCTCGAGCGCAACAAGGGCGCCGACGACCTGGTGGTGCTCGGCATCCCGTCCCGGGGCGTCGCGCTGGCGCACCGCCTCGTCGGTGTGATGGAGTCCGTCGAGGGCCGCCCGGTGCCGGTCGGCGCGCTCGACGTGACGATGCACCGCGACGACCTGCGCCGGCAGCCGACCCGTTCGCCGATGCGCACCCAGATCCCCCCCGGCGGCATCGACGACAAGATCGTCGTTCTCGTCGACGACGTCCTCTACTCCGGCCGCACCGTCCGGGCCGCGCTCGACGCGCTCTCGGACCTCGGCCGTCCCCGCGCGGTGCGCCTGGCCGTCCTCGTCGACCGCGGCCACCGCGACCTGCCGATCCGCGCCGACCACGTCGGCAAGAACCTCCCGACGTCGAGCAGTGAGCGGGTGCAGGTCCGCCTCACCGAGCACGACGGCGTCGACGACGAGGTCACCATCAGCGGAGGGGAGCCCCGATGACCGCCACCCTGCACGCCCCGGCGACCGGCCGGCCGACGCGCCGGCACCTGCTGTCGGCCAACGACCTGTCCACCGAGCAGATCCGCGAGATCCTCGACACCGCAGCCGAGATGCACACCGTGCAGCGCCGCGAGGTCAAGAAGCTGCCGACGCTGCGCGGGCGGACCGTGGTCAACCTCTTCTTCGAGGACTCCACCCGGACCCGCAGCTCGTTCGAGATCGCCGGCAAGTGGCTGTCCGCCGACGTCATCAACATCTCCGGCAAGGGCTCCTCGACCTCCAAGGGCGAGTCCCTGCGCGACACCGCGCTCACCGTCGCCGCGATGGGCGTCGACGCGTTGGTGATCCGGCACAGCGCCAGCGGCGCCGCCCAGCAGGTCAGCCAGTGGGTCGACGCGCACATCGTCAACGCCGGCGACGGGACCCACGAGCACCCGACCCAGGCCCTGCTCGACGCCTACACGATGCAGCAGCGGCTCGGTGACCTCGCGGGCCGGCACGTCGCCATCGTCGGCGACCTCACGCACTCGCGCGTGGTGCGGTCCAACCTCATCTGCCTGCGCAAGCTCGGCGCCCGCGTCACCCTGGTCGCCCCGCCGACGCTCATGCCGAGCGGCATCGCCTCCTGGGCCGCGGTCGACGGGTTCGAGCTCTCCCACGACCTCGACGCCGTCCTGCCCACCGTCGACGCGGTGATGATGCTCCGGGTGCAGCGGGAGCGGATGAGCGGCGGCTTCTTCCCGACCCCCCGCGAGTACACCGTCGGCTACGGCCTCACACGGCAGCGGCTCGATGCCCTCGTCGCGGCGAATCCCGACGCCGTCATCTGCCACCCCGGCCCGATGAACCGCGGCCTCGAGATCGGTGCCGACGCCGCCGACGCCGCGCAGTCCCTCATCCTCGACCAGGTCAGCGCCGGTGTGGCGGTGCGGATGTCGGTCCTCTACCACCTGCTCTCCGGAGAGGAAGGCACCTCATGAGCACCCTTCTCGTCACCGGCGCCGACCTCGTGGGCGAGGGCCCCCAGGACCTCCTCGTCGAGGACGGCGTCATCACCGAGGTCGGCCGCATCCGCTCCGCGCGTGGCGCCGACGTGCTCGAGGCCGACGGCCTGGTCGCCCTGCCCGGGCTCGTCGACCTCCACACCCACCTGCGCGAGCCCGGGCGCGAGGACGCGGAGACCATCGCCTCAGGCTCCGCCGCCGCCGCGGTCGGCGGCTTCACCGCGGTGCTCGCGATGGCGAACACCGACCCCGTGACCGACACCGCGGAGGCGGCCGAGCGGGTCCTCGACCTCGGCCGGGCGGCCGGGCTGGTCGACGTGCAGCCCGTGGGGGCGGTGACCAAGGCCCTGGCCGGCGAGGAGCTCGCCGAGCTGGGGCTCATGCACCGCTCCCGCGCGAAGGTCAGCGTGTTCTCCGACGACGGGAAGTGCGTCCACGACGCCCGTGTGATGCGCCGCGCCCTGGAGTACGTCCGTGCCTTCGGCGGCGTCGTCTCCCAACACGCGCAGGACCCGCGCCTGGCAGGGCCGAGCGCCTGCTGCCACGAGGGCGAGCTATCCGGCCGGCTCGGGCTGCCCGGCTGGCCCGGCATCGCCGAGGAGACCATCGTCGCCCGCGACGTGATGCTCGCGCGCCACACCGGCTCGCGCGTGCACATCGCCCACGTCTCGACGGCGGGGTCGGTCGAGGTGCTCCGGTGGGCCAAGGCCCAGGGCATCGACGTCACCGCCGAGGTGACGCCGCACCACCTCGTGCTCACCACCGACCTGGTGTCCGGCTACGACCCGACCTTCAAGGTCAACCCGCCGCTGCGCCCCCTGGAGGACGTCGAGGCGCTGCGGGCCGCCCTCTCCGACGGCACCATCGACGCCGTGGCCACCGACCACGCGCCGCATGCCCGCCACGACAAGGAGCACGCGTTCGTCGACGCGGCCTTCGGGATGCTGGGCCTGGAGACCGCGCTCGCCGTCGTCAGTGACACCATGGTCCGCGCGGGGCTGCTGGACTGGGCAGCTGTCGCCCGGGTCATGTCGCAGGCCCCGGCCCGCATCGCCGGGCTGTCCGACCACGGGCAGCCGCTGGCGGCCGGGTCGCCCGCGAACCTGACGCTGGTGGACCCCACGGCCGAGGTGACGGTCGACCGGTCCGCGTCGCTGTCGCTGTCGCGGAACAACCCCTGGCACGGCCGCACCCTGCGGGGCGCCGTCCACGCGACGGTGCTCCGGGGCCGCGTCACGGCGATGAAGGGGGCCATCGCATGACCCGCGCGCAGGCCGTCGGCGTCGTGCTCATCGCCCTCGGCCTGATCTACGCCCTCCTGTATGCCGCGTGGCTGCGCAAGCGCCGCAGGCACCCTTCCGCCGCGGTGGCGGTCGCGGGGGTCGACGGTCGCGGGAGGGCCGCCGAGGCGCCCGGGGCCGCCGTGACGGCCGAGGGCACCTACGTGAGCACCACGACCGCCGCCTCACGCCACGAGCGCGTCGCCGTCGCCGGGCTCGGCAACCGGGCCCGGGCGACCATGACCGTGCGTCGCGGCGAGCCCGACGAGCTCGTCCGCTTCGAGCGGCAGGGGGAGTCGGCCGTCGTCATCCCCCGCGGTCGCCTCGTGCAGGTGCGCCGGGACCGCGGCATGGCCGGCAAGTTCGTCGGCTCCAGCCGGCTGCTGGTCCTGCAGTGGCGTGCCGACGACGACGCGATCTACGAGACCGGCTTCCTGCCCCGCTACCGGGCCGACCTCGACCGCCTCGAGGGGGCCCTCTGGTGGCACCAGGACGGCGCCAGCATCGACAGCGCACCCGAGACCCGAGAAGGGGACCCCAGCACGTGAGCACCACAACACCCAGCACCACCACGGCGGCACCGGCCGCCCGGACGGCACTGACCCCGCTGCGCGAGCCCGCCGTGCTCGTGCTCGAGGACGGGCGGTGCTTCCGGGGAGAGTCCTTCGGGGCGGTCGGGCAGACCGTCGGCGAGGCCGTCTTCTCGACCGGGATGACCGGCTACCAGGAGACCCTCACCGACCCGAGCTACCACCGGCAGGTGGTCGTGATGACGGCCCCGCACGTCGGGAACACCGGGGTCAACGACGAGGACGACGAGTCACGTCGCATCTGGGTGGCGGGCTTCGTCGTCCGCGACCCCGCCCTGCGGCCCTCCAGCTGGAGGTCCCGGCGCACGCTGGAACAGGAGCTCGCCGACCAGGGCGTCGTGGGCATCTGCGGCATCGACACGCGGGCCCTCACCAGGCACCTGCGTGAGCGGGGGGCCATGCGGGTGGGCGTGTTCTCCGGCGACCTGGCCGGGCGCCCGGTCGCCGAGCTGGTGGAGCGGGTCCAGGCGGCCCCGCAGATGAGCGGGGCGGCGCTGGCCGCCGAGGTGACAACCACCGAGCCGTATGTCGTGCCGGCGGTGGGGGAGAAGCGCTTCACGGTCGCCGCGCTGGACCTGGGCATCAAGGCGATGACGCCGGCGCTGATGGCCCAGCAGGGCATCGAGGTGCACGTGCTGCCCTGCACCGCGACGTTCGAGCAGGTCCGGGCGGTCGGCGAGCACGGCCCCGACGGGGTCTTCTTCTCCAACGGCCCCGGTGACCCGTCGGCCGCGGAGCACGAGATCGAGGTGCTGCGCGAGGTGCTCGCGGCGCGCATCCCCTTCTTCGGCATCTGCTTCGGCAACCAGCTCCTCGGCCGGGCCCTGGGGTTCGGCACCTACAAGCTCAAGTACGGCCACCGCGGCATCAACCAGCCCGTCCTGGACCGCGCCACGGGCCGGGTCGAGGTGACCGCGCACAACCACGGCTTCGCCGTGGACGCCCCTCTCGACGGAGCCGTCCATGCGCCGAGCGACGCCGCCGGCGACACGGCATACGGGCGGGTGCGAGTCTCGCACCTCTGCCTCAACGACGACGTCGTCGAAGGGCTGGAATGCCTTGACATCCCTGCCTACTCGGTCCAGTACCACCCCGAGGCGGCGGCCGGCCCGCACGACGCCGCCTACCTCTTCGACCGGTTCCTCTCGCTGATGGAGACACGGTCCGCCTCCGTCACCGCCGCTGCCAAGGAGACCCGCGCCTGATGCCCCGCCGCCCCGACATCGAGTCCGTCCTGGTCATCGGCTCCGGCCCCATCGTGATCGGCCAGGCCTGTGAGTTCGACTACTCCGGCACCCAGGCCTGCCGGGTGCTGCGCGAGGAGGGCATTCGCGTCGTCCTCGTGAACTCCAACCCGGCGACGATCATGACCGACCCGGAGTTCGCCGATGCGACCTACGTCGAGCCCATCACCCCCGAGGTGGTCGAGGCGATCATCGCCAAGGAGCGCCCGGACGCGGTGCTCGCGACCCTCGGCGGCCAGACCGCCCTGAACACCGCCATCGCCCTCCACGAGAACGGCGTCCTCGAGAAGTACGGCTGCCCGCTCATCGGGGCCAACGTCGAGGCCATCGAGCTCGGCGAGGACCGCCAGGCCTTCAAAGGCGTCGTCGAGCGCTGCGGCGCCGAGGTCGCGCGCTCGGTGATCGCGCACACCATGGAGGAGTGCCTGGCCGCCGCCGACGAGCTCGGCTACCCGATGGTGGTCCGCCCGTCGTTCACCATGGGTGGGCTCGGCTCCGGGTTCGCCCACGACGAGCGGGACCTGCGCCGCATCGCCGGCGCCGGCCTCCAGGCGAGCCCCACGACCGAGGTCCTGCTCGAGGAGTCGATCCTCGGCTGGAAGGAGTACGAGCTCGAGGTGATGCGCGACCACGCCGACAACGTCGTGGTGGTCTGCTCCATCGAGAACCTCGACCCCATGGGCGTGCACACCGGCGACTCGATCACCGTCGCGCCGGCGCTGACCCTGACGGACCGGGAGTACCAGCGGCTGCGGGACATCGGCATCGCGGTCATCCGTGAGGTGGGCGTCGACACCGGCGGGTGCAACATCCAGTTCGCGGTCAACCCCCGGGACGGCCGCATCATCGTCATCGAGATGAACCCTCGCGTCTCGCGGAGCTCGGCGCTGGCGTCGAAGGCGACCGGGTTCCCGATCGCCAAGATCGCCGCGAAGATGGCCATCGGCTACACCCTCGACGAGGTGCCCAACGACATCACCCGTGAGACGCCCGCCTCGTTCGAGCCGACGCTGGACTACATCGTCGTCAAGGTGCCCCGGTTCGCGTTCGAGAAGTTCCCCGCCGCCGACCCGACCCTCACGACGACCATGAAGTCCGTCGGCGAGGCGATGGCCATCGGCCGCAACTTCACCGAGGCCCTGCAGAAGGCGCTGCGCTCGATGGAGGCCAAGCACTCCTCGTTCCACTGGGACGGCGACGTGCCGACCACGGAGCAGGCCCGCGCGCTGCTCCAGCAGGCGGTCGTCCCCACCGACGGTCGGATCGTCACCGTGCAGCAGGCCCTGCGCGGCGGGCTGTCCGTCGAGGAGGTGCACGCGGCGACCGGCATCGACCCGTGGTTCCTCGACCAGATGGCGCTGGTCAACGAGGTCGCCGACAGGGTCGCGGCCGCCCAGCAGCTCACCCCCGACCTGCTGCGGCTGGCGAAGCGACACGGCTTCAGCGACGCCCAGATCGCCTCCCTCGCCGGTATGCCGGAGGCGGTCGTGCGTGGTGTGCGCCACGCCCTGGGGGTGCGGCCGGTGTACAAGACCGTGGACACCTGTGCGGCCGAGTTCGCCGCCCAGACGCCGTACCACTACAGCTCCTACGACGAGGAGACCGAGGTGGAGCCGCGGGAGCGGCCGGCGGTGCTGATCCTCGGGTCGGGCCCCAACCGCATCGGCCAGGGGGTGGAGTTCGACTACTCCTGTGTGCACGCCTCGTTCGCGCTCCGCGACGCCGGCTACGACACCGTGATGGTCAACTGCAACCCCGAGACGGTCTCGACCGACTACGACACCAGCAGCCGTCTCTACTTCGAGCCGCTGACGCTCGAGGACGTGCTGGAGGTCTACCACGCCGAGAAGCAGGTCGGCCCGATCGCGGGCGTCATCGTCCAGCTCGGTGGCCAGACCCCCCTCGGTCTCGCGAAAGCCCTGCAGGCAGAGGGGGTTCCGGTCGTCGGCACCTCTCCGGACGCGATCCACCTGGCCGAGGACCGCGGCGCGTTCGGCCGGGTCCTGCACGAGGCGGGCCTGAACGCCCCGCGGCACGGCACGGCCTACAGCGCCGCGGAGGCGGTCGAGGTGGCCCGTGAGATCGGGTACCCCGTCCTCGTCCGGCCCTCGTACGTCCTCGGCGGTCGCGGGATGGAGATCGTCTACGACGACGACACCCTCTCGGGCTACGTCACCCGGGCCACCGTCGCCTCCCCGGAGCACCCGGTGCTGGTCGACCGGTTCCTCGACGACGCCATCGAGATCGACGTCGACGCGCTCTACGACGGCGAGGAGATGTACCTCGGCGGGATCATGGAGCACATCGAGGAGGCCGGCATCCACTCCGGCGACTCCGCCTGCACGCTGCCTCCGGTCACCCTCGGTGACGAGGAGCTCGAGCGCGTCCGGGCAGCCACGCTGAAGCTCGCGAAGGGCATCGGGGTCCGGGGCCTCATGAACGTCCAGTTCGCGCTCGCCCAGGACGTCCTCTACGTCCTCGAGGCCAACCCGCGCGCCTCCCGCACGGTGCCGTTCGTGGCCAAGGCGACCGGGGTGCCGGTGGCCAAGGCGGCAGCCCGCATCATGCTCGGCGCGAGCATCCGCGAGCTCCGCGAGGAGGGCCTGCTCCCGCCCGCCGGCGACGGCGGTCGGATGCCGAGCCACGCGCCCGTCGCGGTGAAGGAGGCGGTCCTGCCGTTCAAGCGGTTCCTGACCAAGGAGGGCCAGGTCGTCGACAGCCTGCTCGGGCCGGAGATGCGCTCGACCGGCGAGGTCATGGGCATCGACGCCGACTTCGGGGCTGCCTTCGCCAAGAGCCAGCTCGGCTCGTACGGCGGACTCCCCACGCACGGCACGGTCTTCGTGTCTGTGGCCAACCGCGACAAGCGCGCCATGATCTTCCCGGTCAAGCGCCTGGCCGACCTCGGCTTCACGCTGATCGCGACCACCGGTACCGCCGAGGTCCTGCGCCGCAACGGCATCACCGCCACGGTGGTCCGCAAGGTCAGCGAGCGCCGGACCACCGCGGCCGAGACAGGGGCGGCGGGTGCCGCCGAGCCGAGCATCGTCGACCTCATCCTCGGGGGAGAGATCTCCATGGTCGTCAACACGCCGTCCGGCCCGAACGCGCGGGCCGACGGCTACGCGATCCGGGCGGCCACGACGTCGATGGACAAGCCCATCATCACCACGGTCCAGGAGCTCGCCGCCGCGGTGCAGGGCATCGAGGCGCAGCTGCACGGCGAGCTGAGGGTCAAGCCACTGCAGGAGCACGCCCGGGACCTCGACCTGTACGGGCGGGAGGTGCGCGCGTGAGCACCACGGCGGCGCGGCCCGGCGCGGGGGTCGTGCAGGTGACGGGCGAGCTCATCGCGACGCGACGGGTGGGGGCCTACCACCACCTGACGTTCGTGGCTCCCGGTGTCGCGGAGCAGGCCCGGCCAGGGCAGTTCGTGGCGCTCGCTGTCGGGGGCCCCACCTCGGCCAACCTGCTGCGGCGGTGCTTCTCGATCCACAAGGTGAGCCCCTCGGGCACCTACGGAGGCACGGTCGACATCGTCGTCTCGGCCCACGGTCCGGGCACCCGGTGGCTCACCGGCCTGCGCGCCCACGACGAGGTCGACATCGTCGGCCCGCTCGGTCGTGCGTTCCCGCTGCCCACCGAGCCGGTCACCGCCGTCCTGGTCGGCGGCGGCTACGGCAGTGCGCCGCTCTTCTGGCTGGCCGAGGCACTGCGCGAGCGGGGCTGCCGCGTCGAGATGGTCCTCGGCGCGGCGACCGAGTCGCGTCTCTTCGGCGTCGTCGAGGCCCGCCGCTGTGCCGACGGGGTGGCGATCACCACCGACGACGGGTCGCTGGGCCACCGCGGCTGGGTCTCCGACGTCCTGCCCGACCTGATCCGCAGCTCGGGCGCGAGCGTGGTCTACGGCTGCGGCCCGATGGGCATGCTGCGCTCGATCACCGAGGTGGCCGAGGCAGGGGGCGCCGTCGCCCAGGTCGCGGTCGAGGAGTCGATGGCGTGCGGTGTCGGGGTCTGCATGACCTGCGTCATGCCCGTGCGCGGCAACGACGGGGTGACCCGGATGGTGCGCTCGTGCGTCGAGGGACCCGTCTTCCGCGGAGACCGGGTGCGCTGGGACGCCTTCGCCGACGGCTGGTGCCGGGTGCCGGCCGACGCCCTGGGCGCACCGAAGGAGGGGGGTCACTGATGGGCGTCTTCGGGAGCACCCGGTTGCCCGGCTTCACGGCGCCCGCAGGGCACTCGGGCCACCTGGGCCACTCGGGCCATTCACTGGCCGACGCCGCGGACGCCGAAGCGGTGCGCGGGGCCCACCCCGCGCCGGCGGTCGACATGAGCGTGGACCTCGCCGGGGCGCTGCTGCCCAGCCCGATGATGACCGCCTCGGGCTGTGCCGCGAACGGCAAGGAGCTGCACCGGTTCTTCGACGTCGCCGAGCTCGGCGCCTTCGTCACCAAGTCCGTCATGGCCGCACCCCGCTCGGGCCGCGGCACGCCGCGGATGGCGGAGACGCCGTCGGGGATGCTCAACTCCATCGGCCTGCAGGGGCCCGGCATCGAGGCCTTCGTCCGGAACGACCTGCCGTGGCTGAAGGAGGCGGGGGCCAGGGCCCTGGTGTCCATCGCCGGCTCGACCAGCGGTGAGTTCGCCGACGTCGCCGCCCGGCTGCGCAGGAGCGAGGCCTTCGACGCCGTCGTGGGAGTCGAGGTCAACATCTCCTGCCCCAACGTGGCGAACCGCGGGCTGGTCTTCGCGTGCGACCCGATGGCGTCGGCCAAGGTGATCGCGCTCGTGCGCGAGCAGCTGCCGCGCGACATGCCGATCTTCGCCAAGCTCACCCCGGACGTCACCGACATCGTCAGCATCGCGCAGTCCGCGGTGAAGGCGGGAGCGAGCGGGCTGACCATGATCAACACGCTGCTCGGCATGGTCATCGACACCGACCTGCTCCGGCCCCAGCTCGGCGGCATCACCGGTGGCCTCTCCGGCCCCGCGGTGCGACCGGTCGCCGTGCGCGCCATCTGGCAGGTGCGCTCGGCCATGCTCGAGGGCCGGCTGCCGACCGTGCCCGTGATCGGGGTGGGCGGCGTCCGCACCGGTCGTGACGCCCTCGAGCTCGTGGCAGCAGGCGCCAGCGCCGTGCAGGTGGGCACGGCGACGTTCAACGACCCGACCGCCCCGGTGAGGGTGGGGGTCGAGCTGCGGGACCTGCTGCAGGACAAGGGATTCGAGCGTTTCACCGATGCTGTGGGCATCGCCCACGAGAGGCTGGGCTGACATGGCGGTCACCACGTTCGGAACCCGGCTGCGGGAGGCCATGGACCGCCTCGGCCCGCTCTGCGTCGGCATCGACCCGCACCCGGGGCTGCTCGACCACTGGGGCCTGCCACACACCGCCGCGGGCCTGGAGACGTTCGCCCTGACCTGCGTCGAGGCCTTCGGCGGCGAGGTCGCGGTGGTCAAGCCGCAGTCGGCCTTCTTCGAGCAGTTCGGGTCCGCCGGCGTCGCCGTGCTGGAGCGCGTCCTGGCCGGACTGCGGGACAGCCGCACGCTCAGCCTGCTCGACGCCAAGCGGGGCGACATCGGCTCCACCATGGCGGCGTATGCCGCGGCGTACCTCTCCGACACCGCGCCGCTGCGCGCCGATGCGGTCACGGTGAGCCCCTACCTCGGGTACGGCTCCCTGCGGCCCGCCCTCGACACGGCCCTGGGCACCGGGCGAGGCGTCTTCGTCCTGGCCCTCACCTCCAACCCCGAGGGCCCGACCGTGCAGCACGCCGGGGGAGCGGGGCACTCCGTCGCCGGAGGGGTGGTCGCCGGGGTCACCGGCGACAACGCGGCTTCCGCGGCGGCCCGGCAGCTGGGCAGCGTCGGCATGGTGGTCGGCGCCACCGTCGGCGACGCGGTGCACGACCTCGGGCTCGACCTGGCCGCCGCGAACGCGCCGCTGCTCGCCCCCGGGCTCGGCGCCCAGGGCGCCACTGCCGCGGACCTCCGCCGGGTCTTCGGGGGTGCGCTGCCGAACGTCCTCGCGAGCACCAGCCGCGAGGTCCTGTCGGCCGGCCCCGACGTCGCGGCGCTGCGCGCCGCGGCCCGGCGCAGCGCGGACGGCCTGGCGGGCCTTCTCCACTAGCCCCGGGGCCCTTCCCGACCCCCGTCGCGGCGCCCGCCCGGGAGGCGCCGGGACGGATTCCGTTGGTACAGTCCCAAGTCAGCCGATCACATCGTCTACCAGCCGTTTTCGACCCTGAGGAGCAGTCCCGTGGCCCTTCCCCCGCTGACCCCGGAGCAGAGGGCGGCTGCCCTCGAGAAGGCGGCGGTGGCCCGTCGAGAGCGGGCCGCGGTCAAGAACCGCCTGAAGTACGCCCAGGGCTCCCTGGCCGAGGTGATCGCCGACGGCAAGGACAACGACGTCGTCGGAAAGATGAAGGTCTCCGCGCTGCTCGAGTCGCTGCCCGGCGTGGGTCGGGTCCGGGCCCGCCAGATCATGGAGGAGGTCGGCATCTCCGAGAGCCGGCGTGTGCGCGGTCTGGGCCAGAACCAGATCTCCGCCCTGCTGTCCCGCTTCGACCAGGCGTGAGCCGCCCGCACCGTCTCGTCGTCCTCGCAGGGCCGACGGCCGTCGGCAAGGGCACGGTGGCCGCCTACGTCCGCGACAACTTCCCCGAGGTCTGGCTGTCCGTCTCGGCCACGACGCGCACACCCCGCCCGGGGGAGGTCGACGGCGTCCACTACCACTTCGTGGACGACGCGGAGTTCGAGCGGATGCGGGAGTCGGGCGACCTGCTCGAGTCCGCTGTCGTCCACGGGCTCGCGAGCTACGGCACCCCGCGCAAGCCGGTCGAGCAGGCCCTGGCGGAAGGTCGCATGGCCCTGCTGGAGATCGACCTGCAGGGCGCCCGCCAGGTGCGCAAGGCGATGCCCGAGGCGCTGTTCGTCTTCCTGGCGCCGCCGAGCTGGGACGAGCTGGTCCGGCGCCTGGTCGGTCGCGGCACCGAGAGCCTCGAGGAGCGGGAGGCCCGGCTGGCCACCGCGAGGCGCGAGCTGGCTGCGTCGCGGGAGTTCGACGTGACCATCGTCAACGACGAGGTTCGGCACGCGGCGGAACAACTCGTATCATTGATGCGCTCGCACTGACGGATTCCCTCCAGAGTCCGTCAGTGAGCCGACAGACTGACGCAAGACCCCCGCAGAACAGCACCCAACAGATCGAGAGACACCCGTGTCCGGTACGCAGGCCAACCCCATCGGCATCACCAACCCGCCGATCGACGACCTCCTCGAGAAGGCGGACTCCAAGTACGCCCTGGTCATCTACTCGGCCAAGCGGGCCCGCCAGATCAACGCGTACTACAGCCAGCTGCAGGAGGGCCTGCTCGAGTACGTCGGCCCGCTCGTCGACTCGCAGGTCCACGAGAAGCCGCTGAGCATCTCGCTGCGCGAGATCAACGAGGGCCTGCTCACCTCCGAGCCCATCGAGGGCTGACCCGGTCCACCCGGACCGGGCCACCACCGGACCACCAGGGACAGGGGCACACCGGCGTGCGCATCGTCCTCGGCGTCAGCGGCGGCATCGCGGCCTACAAGGCCTGCTCGCTGCTGCGCCTGTTCACCGAGGCCGGCCACGACGTCACCGTCGTGCCGACCGCCGCGGCACTGCAGTTCGTCGGCGCCCCCACCTGGGCGGCGCTGTCCGGCAGGCCCGTGCAGACCGACGTGTGGACCTCGGTCCACGAGGTGCCGCACGTCCGGCTCGGCCAGGACGCCGACCTCGTCGTCGTGGCCCCTGCGACCGCCGACCTGATCGCCAGGGCCGCAGCCGGGATGGCCGACGACCTGCTGACGTCCACGCTGCTGACCGCTCGCTGCCCCGTCGTGCTGGCCCCGGCGATGCACACCGAGATGTGGGACCACGCCGCCACCCAGGCCAACGTCGTCACCCTCACCGAGCGCGGCGTCCACGTGATCCCCCCGGCCTCCGGTCGCCTCACCGGCGCCGACACCGGCCCCGGCCGGCTGCCCGAGGCCGAGGAGCTGTATGCCGTGTGCCAGCGGATCCTGGCCCACCACCACACCGACTCCGGCGCCCGGTCCGGCACGGACGGCGCACCAGCGGCACATCACGCCGTGGGGCCGCTCGCGGGCCGCAAGGTCGTCGTGACCGCCGGGGGCACGCGCGAGCCGCTCGACCCGGTCCGCTACCTGGGCAACCGCAGCTCGGGGAAGCAGGGCTACGCGCTGGCCTCGGTGGCCGCCCGCCGCGGGGCGGAGGTCACCCTCGTCTCGGCGAACAGCTCGCTCCCGGCGCCGGCGGGAGTCACCGTGGTGCCCGTCCAGACCGCGCTCGAGCTCGAGCAGGCGGTGACCGAGGCCGCCGCTGCCGCCGACGTGGTGGTCATGGCCGCAGCCGTCGCGGACTTCCGGCCCCGCGAGTACCAGCGCTCCAAGATCAAGAAGACGCACGGCCCCGGCGAGGAGGACCACGCGCCGACCGTCGAGCTGGTGCGCAATCCCGACGTCCTGGCGGGCCTGGTCGCGGCGCGGGGCGACGCGCCCTCACCCGTGATCGTCGGGTTCGCGGCGGAGACCGGCGACGACGAGGGCTCGGTCCTCGACCACGGCCGGGCCAAGCTGGCTCGCAAGGGCTGCGACCTGCTCGTGGTCAACGAGGTGGGCGAGTCCGTGACCTTCGGGCAGGACCACAACACGGTGCACATCCTGCGACGCGGTGCGGAGGAGGTCGTCGACGCCGGTCCGGCGTCGAAGCACGACATCGCGGCCGCGGTGTGGGACGCCGTGCAGTCAGCCCTGTAGCGCGGGCTAGACTCTCCGGAGCCTCCGGGGCTCCACCAGCCCCCACAGCACCAGTCAGCAGCCGCTGCCACGAAGGAGATCCTGGGTGTCCGCACGCCTGTTCACGTCCGAGTCCGTCACCGAGGGCCATCCCGACAAGATCTGCGACCAGATCTCCGACGCGATCCTCGACGCCATGCTCGACCAGGACCCCGGCAGCCGCGTCGCCGTCGAGACCATGGTGACGACCGGTCTCGTGCACGTGGCCGGCGAGGTCACCACCGAGGCCTACGTCGAGATCCCGCGCATCGTGCGCGACACCGTGCTGACCATCGGCTACGACTCCTCCACGAAGGGCTTCGACGGCGAGTCGTGCGGCGTCGAGGTGTCCATCGGGCAGCAGAGCCCCGACATCGCCCAGGGCGTCGACACCGCCTACGAGAACCGCACCGGCGGCTACGACCCGCTCGACAAGCAGGGCGCCGGTGACCAGGGCCTGATGTTCGGGTACGCCTGCGAGGACACCCCCGAGCTCATGCCGCTGCCGATCTTCCTGGCGCACCGGCTCTCCGAGCGCCTGACCGCCGTCCGCAAGGTGGGGGAGATCCCGTACCTCCGCCCCGACGGCAAGACCCAGGTCACCATCGAGTACGACGGGGACCGCCCGGTCCGCCTCGACACCGTCGTGCTCTCCACCCAGCACGCCGCGGACGTCTCGCTCGACGACCTGCTCACGCCGGACATCGAGCACCACGTCATCCGCCCGGTGCTCGATGAGCTGCAGGAGCACGGCACCGACCTCGACACCTCGCGCTACCGGTCGCTGATCAACCCGACGGGCCGCTTCGAGATCGGCGGGCCGATGGGCGACGCCGGGCTCACCGGCCGCAAGATCATCGTCGACACCTACGGCGGCATGTCCCGCCACGGTGGCGGCGCCTTCTCCGGCAAGGACCCGTCGAAGGTCGACCGTTCGGCGGCCTACGCGATGCGCTGGGTGGCCAAGAACGTCGTCGCGGCGGGGCTGGCCCGCCGGTGCGAGGTCCAGGTCGCCTACGCCATCGGCAAGGCCCAGCCGGTGGGCCTCTACGTCGAGACCTTCGGCACCGAGAGCGTCCCGGTCGACAAGATCCAGGCCGCCATCGCCACGGTGTTCGACCTGCGGCCGCTGGCGATCGTCGAGGAGCTCGACCTGCTCCGCCCGATCTACAAGCCCACCGCCGCGTACGGCCACTTCGGTCGCACCCACGCCGACGGCATCAAGAACGCCTTCACCTGGGAGCGGACCAACCGCGTCGAGGCGCTCCAGAAGGCCGTCAAGGACTGACACCGCCGCCCGGGGCGTCGGCGGCCCCCGATAGGTTCGCGTGGTGGGTGAGACGGACGGCGTGGAGCAGCTCGAGCTGATCCGCTCCCGCCTGCCCGGCTCGGCCCGCCGCGCTCGAGCCGCCGGGGGGAGCGAGGCCACCGCCGCCACCGACCCGGTCGCCTCGGTCCACGTCGACACCGGTCTGCCCCACCTCGACCGGCCCTTCGAGTACCTCGTCCCCGAGTCCTGGGCCGAGCAGGCCCAGCCGGGAGTTCGGGTCAAGGTCCGCTTCGCCGGCCAGGACCTCGACGGGTTCGTCCTCGAGCGCCGGGCGGAGCCCGAGCACGAGGGCCGGCTCGCGCCGCTGCGCCGGGTGGTCTCGCCCGAGCCCGTGCTCACGCCGGCCGTGCTGGCGGCGGCACGAGCGGTGGCCCGCCGGTACGCCGGGACGCTGGGGGACGTCCTGCGACTGGCCATCCCGCCGCGGCATGCCGCGGCCGAGAAGGCGCTGGCGGCGCAGGCGCCCGAGGCGCCCGACCTGCCGGCCGCCCCCGAGACCGCGGCGTGGAGCCGCTACCCGGCAGGGCGCCACTTCCTGGCCCACGTCGCAGGCGGCGGCGCGCCCGCGGCGTCGTGGCTCGCGGCCCCGGCGACGGATCCGTCCCTCGACTGGCCGGCGGCACTCGCCGACGCCGCGCGCACGGCACTGCGGGCAGGGCGCGGCAGCCTGCTGGTCGTGCCCGACCACCGCGACGTCGCACGCGTCGACGCCGCCCTCACCGCCGCGCTCGGCAGGGGCCAGCACGTCCGCCTCACCGCGGACCAGGGCCCGCAGGCGCGCTACACCGCCTGGCTGAAGGTGCTGCGCGGGCACGTGCGAGTCGTCGTGGGCACCAGGGCCGCGGCCTTCGCACCCGTCCGCGACCTCGGGCTGCTCGCCTGGTGGGACGACGGCGACGACCTCCACGACGAGCCGCGCGCGCCCTACCCACACGTGCGGGAGGTCCTCGCCGTGCGCGCCCGGCAGGAGGGCGCCGCCCTGCTCAGCGGTGGCTTCGTCCGCACCGCGGCGGTGCAGGCCCTGGTCGAGAGCGGGGACCTCAAGCCGCTCGCTGCGCCGGCCCCCGCGGTCCGTGCCGCAGCGCCACGGGTGCTCGTCGCCGGCGAGGGCGTCGAGCTCGAGCGAGACCCGGCCGCGGCCAGCGCCCACCTGCCGTCCGTCGCCTGGCGCACCGCGAAGGACGCCCTCATCCACGGACCCGTGCTGGTCCAGGTGCCGCGGCGCGGGTACCTCCCCGCGCTGTCCTGCCAGACCTGCCGGGCCCCGGCGCGGTGCGGTCACTGCGGCGGGCCGCTGGCCCTGCCCGCCCCCGACGCCGCGGCGGCCTGCCGTTGGTGCGGCCGTGCCGCTGCGGGTTTCGAGTGCAGGCACTGCGGCGGCTCCCGGCTGCGCTCCACCGCCGTCGGTGCCCGACGCACGGCCGAGGAGCTGGGGCGTGCCTTCCCGGGGGTGCCCGTGCACACCTCGGGGTCGGGGGAGGTGCTCGACCGCGTCGGCGCCGCACCGAGCCTGGTCATCGCCACGCCCGGGGCCGAGCCCATGGCCGACGGCGGCTATGCCGCAGTGCTGCTGCTCGACGCCTGGGCCTCCCTGGACCGCCCGGTCCTCAGCGCGGGGGAGGAGGCCCTGCGCCGCTGGCTCGCCGCCGCGGCGCTCTGCCGGGGGGCGGCGGACCGCGGCGTCGCCGTCCTCTGTGGGGCGCCCGGGCACACCACCCTCCCCGCGGTGGAGGCCCTCGTCCGCTGGGACCCTGCCTGGTTCGCCGAGCGGGAGCTCGCCGATCGCCGCGAGCTCCGGCTCCCGCCGACCGTCCGCCTGGCGTCTCTGACCGCGCCGCGCCGGGCGCTGGAGGACGCACTGGCGTCGCTGCGGCTCCCCGAGTCGGTGGAGACCCTGGGCCCGCTGCCGGCAGGTGAGGACTCCGTGCGCTACCTGCTGCGCGCCCCCCTCGACCAGGGCGACTCCCTGGGGTCCTCGCTGGCCGTGCTGCGGAGGGTGCGCAGCGCGCACAAGGAGGCCGTGTCGGTCGGGGTGCGGCTCGACCCGCCCGACATCGGTGGCTGAGGGCTGTCCCTAGACTGGCGCACGTGTCGATCCAGAACATTCGCCTCTTCGGGGACCCTGTGCTCCGCACGCCGGCTGAGCCCGTCGTCGACTTCGACAGGGAGCTTCGCCAGCTGGTGCGCGACCTGACCGACACGATGGTCGACGCCCCCGGAGCCGGGCTGGCCGCGCCCCAGATCGGCGTGGGTCTGCGGGTCTTCACCTACTGGGTCGACGGCGAGCTCGGTCACCTCGTCAACCCCGACCTCGACCTCTCCAGCGAGATGCAGGAGGGGCCGGAGGGCTGCCTGTCCTTCCCGGGGCTGCAGTTCGACACCCCTCGAGCGCTCCGCGTCGTCGCCAAGGGCTTCAACCAGTTCGGTGAGCCGGTCCTGCTCGAGGGCTCCGAGCTGCTGGCCCGCTGCATCCAGCACGAGACCGACCACCTCGACGGCATCCTGTTCATCGACCGGCTCGACCGGGAGCAGCGCAAGCAGGCGCTGCGTGCCATCCGTGAGGCGGAGTGGGCCGGGCAGCCGGCACCCAGGGTCAAGGTCAGCCCGCACAGCACGTTCGGGCGAGGGATGTAGCCGTGCGGCTCGTCTTCGCCGGGACCCCCGAGGTCGCCCTGCCGTCCCTCGAGGCCCTGCTGGTCTCCGACCACGAGGTCGTCGCCGTCGTCACGCGTCCGGACGCCCGCGCAGGCCGCGGTCGCTCGCTCGTCCCGTCGCCGGTGCGGACGCGCGCCGAGGCGGCCGGCCTCGAGGTGCTGACCCCCGCGCGGCCGTCCGACGCGTCGTTCCAGCAGCGGCTGCGCGAGCTGGCCCCCGACGTGTGCCCCGTCGTCGCGTACGGCGCGCTGGTGCCGCAGTCGGCCCTGGAGATCCCCCGGCACGGGTGGGTGAACCTGCACTTCTCGCTGCTCCCCGCCTGGCGCGGTGCGGCACCGGTCCAGCACGCGATCATGGCTGGCGACGAGGTGACCGGCGCCTCGACCTTCCTCCTGGAGCCGGGGCTCGACACCGGGCCGGTGTTCGGCGTGATGACCGAGACGGTCAAGCCTGCGGACACCGCGGGCGAGCTCCTGGACCGGCTCGCCCACGGTGGGGCCGGCCTGCTGGTGGCCACCCTCGACGGGATCGCCGACGGGAGCCTGAGCCCCGTCCCGCAGCGCACGGACGGGGTCTCGCTCGCGCCGAAGATCGAGGTCGAGGACGCCCGCGTGCGCTGGGCCACCCCCGCCCTCGTCGTCGACCGCAGGGTGCGGGGCTGCACGCCTGCGCCCGGGGCCTGGACGGTGTTCCGCGGCGAGCGCCTCAAGCTCCTGCCGCTCTCGGTGGAGCCGGGGTATGCCGGTCGGCCCCTCGCCGCGGGCGAGCTCGCCGTGGGCAAGCGCGAGGTCCTCGTCGGCACGGCCTCGGGCGCGGTGCGGCTGGGGGACGTCCGGCCGCACGGCAAGAAGCAGATGCCCGCGGCGGACTGGGCCCGCGGCGTGCGGATCGAGGACGGCGAGAGGTTCGACGATGACTGACCAGCCGCGCCGCCCCGGCGGCAGTCACAGAGGCAGCGGCAACCACGGTGGAGGCCGTGGCCGTCAGGGTGGCGGCGGGCGGCGCCACTCGGCGCAGCGGCCGAGCGAGCGGTCCCGCACCACCGACCCGCAGCGGCTCGCCGCCTACACCGTGATGCGCGCCGTGGCGGAGGGGGCCTACGCCAACCTCGAGCTGCCGCGTGTCCTGCGCGAGAAGCGCATCGGTGGCCGGGACGCGGCCTTCGCGACGGAGCTGGTCTACGGCGCGATCCGGCTGCAGGGTTTCTACGACAGGGTCATCGCCGATGCCGCCGGCCGGCCCCTCTCGCGCATCGACGCGAACGTGCTCGACACCCTGCGCCTGGGTGCCCACCAGCTCCTCGGGATGCGCGTGCCTGCGCACGCCGCCGCCGACGAGACCGTCGGGCTCGCCCGGAAGGTGAACGGCGTCGGGGCGGCGGGCTTCGTCAACGCGGTGATGCGCCGGATCAGCGAGCGGTCACGGGAGGAGTGGCTCGCCGCGGTCGTGCCACCCACCGCGGCCCCGTCGGAGCAGCTCGCCGTCGGGTACAGCCACCCGGAGTGGGTCGTCAAGGCCCTGCGGGCGGCGCTGCTGGGCCACGGCGCATCCTCCCCGGAGACCGTCGACACCGACCTCGCCGCACTGCTCGCCGCCGACAACGACCCGCCGCGGGTGACCCTCGTGGCCCGCCCGGGACTGGCGGACGTCGACGAGCTGGTGTCCGCGGGCGCGGAGCGCTCGGTGCTCTCCCGCGTCGGCGCGACACTGCCCGCCGGGGACCCCGGCGGCCTGCGGGCGGTGCGGGAGGGGCGCGCCGCGGTCCAGGACGAGGGCTCCCAGCTGCTGGCGCTGGCCCTCGCGGCCGTCGAGGTCGAGGCAGAAGGCAGGGAGCGCTGGCTCGACCTGTGCGCCGGCCCGGGCGGGAAGGCGGGTCTCCTCGCGGGGCTCGCGCTGCAGGCGGGAGCCGACCTCACCGCCAACGAGGTCAGTCCCCACCGCACCGACCTGGTGCGCCAGACCCTTCGGGCCGCGGTCGCGGAGGCGCCGTCCCACGGCTCGACGATCGAGGTGCGCACGGGCGACGGACGCACCGCGGGTGAGGACGAGCCGGGCCGCTACCACCGGGTCCTCGTCGACGCCCCGTGCACGGGCCTCGGAGCCCTGCGCCGGCGCCCGGAGGCCCGCTGGCGGCGAACGCCGGCAGATCTCGCCGACCTGGGCAGGCTGCAGCGTGAGCTGCTGGCCTCGGCGATCGACGCGACGGCGCCGGGCGGGGTCATCGCGTATGCCACGTGCAGCCCGCACCTGGCCGAGACCCGCTTCGTGGTGGGTGATGTCACCAAGCGGCGCGACGACGTCGAGCTCCTGGACGCCCGGCCCCTCCTCGTCGACGCGGCGGGCGAGCCGCTGACCGGGCTGGGGGACGGCCCCACGGCCCAGCTCTGGCCGCACCTGCACGGCACCGACGGGATGTTCCTCGCACTGCTCCGCAAGCGCGCCTGAGCTGATCGCTGCCGGGCGGGCGCGGCACCCGTCACGCCCGAGGTGGCAGCACCCCAGCGCCCGGGACGACCTCGAAGACCAGCTGGGTCTCGGTGTGCCGCACGGCGGGGTGCACCGTGATGTGCTCGAGCACCAGGTCGCGCAGTGCTTCGGCGGACTCCACCGCGACGTGCACGAGGTAGTCGTCCTCACCGGCCACGTGGAAGATCGTGAGGGCGTGGGGGATCTGCTGCAGCGTCGCGTGGAAGCTGTGCACGACGTCACGGCTGTGGCTCCCCAGGCGCACCTTGATGACCGCCTGGATACCGAGCCCCAGGGCGGCGGGGTCGATCTCCGCGCGGAACCGGGTGATGACGCCGTTGTCCCGCAGGGCCCGCACCCGCTGCACGCAGGTGGACTCGGCGATCCCGACGCGGGCGGCGAGCGAGGCGTTGGTGAGCCGGCCGTTCTCCTCCAGCTCGGCGAGGATCCGAAGGTCCGTGGCGTCGAGGGGGGACCGCCGTGGTTTCTTCGGCGCGGGGGCACTCGGCACCCTCACATTGTGCAGGAACCATCAGGTTGTCCGTTGGCCATTCCGGATTCTTCGGCGGTTGTTGCCGAGGGCCGCGGAAACCAACACGATCGCGGCATGAGCACTGATGCCGCCCCGGACTCCGTCGCCGTCCACGCCGGGCGTGAGGACCTGACCGCGCTGGGCGTGCACGCACTGCCCATCGACCTGTCCTCGACGAACCCGCTGCCCACCGTGGAGTGCGGTGGCGCGTCGTACGAGTCGATGGCCGGCGGCGGCCTCCCCACCGACGGCGGCAACGTCTACGCCCGGCTGTGGAACCCCACCGTCGCGCGGTTCGAGAGCGCCCTCGCCCAGCTCGAGGGGACGGACGAGGCAGTCGCCTTCGCCTCCGGCATGGCCGCGGTGACCGCGGCCGTCCTCGCTGCCCGCGCGCGGCAGGGAGGGTCCCACATCGTGGCGGTCCGCCCGCTGTACGGCGGCACCGACCACCTGCTGGCATCGGGTCTGCTGGGCGTCGAGACCAGCTACTGCGGGCCCGGCGGCGTCGCGGCTGCGGTGCGCGCGGACACCTGCCTGGTCGTGCTGGAGACGCCGGCCAACCCCACCCTGGACCTCGTCGACATCGGGGCGGTCGTCCTGGCGGCGCAGGGCCGCCCGGTCCTCGTCGACAACACCTTCGCCACGCCCGTCCTGCAGAACCCGGCGTCACACGGGGCGTCGCTCGTCCTGCACAGCGCCACGAAGTACCTGGGCGGACACGGTGACGCCGTCGGCGGTGTCGTCGCGGGGGACGCGGAGTGGGCGACCGCGCTGCGGCGAGTGCGGGCGGTGACCGGCGGCATCCTCCACCCCATGGCCGCCTACCTGCTGCACCGCGGCCTGCCGACCCTGCCGGTGCGCGTCCGCGCCCAGCAGGCCAGCGCCGAGAAGGTCGCCCTGTGGTTGGCCGACCACCCGGCGGTCGAGCGGGTGTTCTACCCCGGGGTCGCCGAGTGCGACCCCACCGGGCTGGTCGGACGCCAGATGCGCGGGCCGGGCGCGGTCCTCGCAGTCCAGCTGGCAGGCGGTTTCGCGCAGGCAGCCAGGGTGGCCGAGCGCGTGCGCCTGTTCACGCACGCCGTGTCCCTCGGCGGGGTCGACTCGCTCATCCAGCACCCGGCGGCGCTCACGCACCGTCCGGTCGCGCCCGAGGCACGTCCCGGCGCGGACGTCCTCCGGCTCTCGATCGGCCTCGAGGACCCCGCGGACCTGCAGCGCGACCTCGCCCAGGCGCTGGGCTGAGGGGCGGGGGCGCCCGGCCGGGACGCGGCCCTGGCCCGCCCCGCCGGGGCGTTCAGGGCACCGCGGACGGCCGTTAGGGTGAGGGCCGTGCAGATCTCCCCGAGCATCCTGTCCGCCGACTTCGCCAACCTCGAGGCCGAGCTGAAGCGCATCAGCAACGCCGACTGGGCGCACGTCGACGTCATGGACGGGCACTTCGTCCCGAACCTGACGCTCGGCCTGCC
>NZ_DATBMI010000120.1:0-19179 GCF_036554925.1 Pedococcus sp. | reverse complement strand
GAGCCGCTGCCGTTGGAGTCCCCGAAAGCACGCACGAGGACCTCGTAGAACACGGCGGTCTTGAACCACTCGGGGTCGTGCTTGAGCCCCGGCTGGGACAGGTTGAGACCCTGCATCGACTCAGTACCTCCGGATCGCGATGACGTGGACGGGCTCGCTCGCCGGGCCCAGCCTGACGTAGTTGTGCTCGCCCCAGTGCCACGACTGGTCGGTGATGAGGTCGTGGGCCCCGAAGTGCTCGTGGTAGTCGAACCCGAGGGCCGGCATGTCGAGGTGCACCGTCGACTCGCGCGTGCTGTGCGGGTCGAGGTTCGCGACGACGATGACGATGTCCTCGCTGCCGTCGGGGAGGGTCCGCCGCTTGGAGAACGCCATGATGTTGGCGTCGTCGACGTGGTGGAAGACGAGGTTGCGCAGCCGGTGCAGGGCAGGGTGGTCGCGGCGGATCTGGTTGAGCTTCGTGAGATACCCGGCCAGCGACTGGCCCTCCCTGGGCCCGCCCGGCTCGTAGTCCGCCCAGCGCCGGTCCTTGAACTGGTACTTCTCGTTGTCGATCTGTTCCTCCGCGCCCGGCCGGGCGACGTGCTCGACGAGCTCGTAGCCCGCGTAGATGCCGTAGGTCGGCACCAGCATCGCGGCGAGAGCCGCCCGCAGCTTCCAGGCGGTCGGCCCCCCGAACTGCATGTAGGGGGTGAGGATGTCGTGGGTGGTCGGCCAGAACGACGGCCGCATGTAGGCCGCGGCGTCGCCGGCGAGCTCACGGCAGTACTCCTCGAGCTCCCACTTCTGGTTGCGCCACGCGTAGTAGGTGTACGACTGCTGGAAGCCGACCCTGGCGAGGGTGTGCATCATCGCCGGCTTGGTGAAGGCCTCGGAGAGCCAGATGACCTCGGGGTGGTTCTCGGCGACGTCGGCGATGATCCACTGCCAGAACTCGACCGGCTTGGTGTGGGGGTTGTCGACCCGGAAGATCTTGACGCCGTGGTCGATCCACACCTGGATCACCCGGCGCATCTCGGCGTAGGCGCCCTGCGGGTCGTTGTCGAAGTTCAGGGGGTAGATGTCCTGGTACTTCTTGGGCGGGTTCTCGGCGTAGGCGATCGTGCCGTCGGCCCGGGTCGTGAACCACTCGGGGTGCTCGGTGACGTAGGGGTGGTCCGGTGAGCACTGCAGCGCGATGTCCATCGCCACCTCGAGCCCGAGCCGCTCCGCCTCGGCCACGAAGGCGTCGAAGTCCTCGAAGGTGCCGAGATTCGGGTCGATCGCGTCGTGCCCGCCGTCGGGGGAGCCGATCGCGTACGGGCTGCCCGGGTCCTCGGGGCCGGCGTGGAGCGTGTTGTTCGGGCCCTTGCGCGCGGTGGTCCCGATCGGGTGGATCGGCGTGAGGTAGACGACGTCGAAACCCATCCGGGCGATCGCCGGGAGCCGCTTCTGCGCCGTGCGGAACGTGCCGGTCGTCCAGCGCCCGGTGACCGGGTCCTGCACCGCGCCCTCGGAGCGCGGGAAGATCTCGTACCACGCGCCGTACAGGGCGCGCTCCCGCTCGACGAGCAGGGGGTGCTCGGCGGTCGGGCTGACGTAGTCGCGCAACGGCCGGGCGTGCAGCTCGGCGCGCACGTGCGGGTCGGTGCCCGCGTGCAGCCGGGCCTGGGCGGGGCGTCGGGAGTCCCGCAGGCCGGTCACGGCGTCCTGCAGCGGCTTGGCCTGCGCGGGGGTGCGGGTGACCTCGTCGAGGGCCCGCTCGAGCACGCGCGCCCCCTCCTCGAGCATGAGCTCGGTGTCGACGTCGGCGCTGACCTTGATCGTGGCGTCGTGCTCCCAGGTGCCGTACGGGTCGGACCACCCCTCCACCCGGTAGGACCACCAGCCGGCGGCGTCGGCGGCGACCTCGGCGACCCAGCTGTTGAGCCCCTCGTTGACGCACCGCATCGGCACCACCAGCTCCCGGCCCACGGGGTCGGTCAGGACGACCGTCGCGTTCACGGCGTCGTGGCCCTCGCGGAAGACGGTCGCCGTCACGGTGAACTCCTCGTCGACCACGGACTTGGCCGGCCGGCGGCCGCCGTCGACGAGCGGCCGCACGTCCTGCACGGGGATGCGGCCGATCGGGTGCTGGGGTGGGGCGGTGGTCGGGGCCTTCTTGCCCGAGGGCCTCGCGCCGGTGCTGCTCGCGTCCGGCGAAGCGGGTGTGGTTGCAGGGGGAGTCGCAGTCACGCGCCCGACGCTACTCGGTTTGCCGCTGAATGCACGTCTCCGCCGGTCAGTGGACCCCTCGCTGAAATGTCTCTGAAAGTCTTGCAAGAATCCGGCAAGGCAGGCCCTATGATGGCGCCTCGTGAAGGCCATTCGACGCTTCAGTGTCCGCACCGTTCTGCCCGAGCCCATCGCCGCCCTCGGCGATCTGGCCAGCAACCTCCGCTGGTCGTGGCACGCGCCGACCCGGGACCTCTTCGAACAGATCGACCCCCAGCGCTGGGCCAAGGTCCGCAACGACCCGGTCCGCCTGCTCTCGGCGCTCTCCCCGCAGGAGCTCGCCGACCTCGCGGCGAACCCGGAGTTCGTGTCGAGGGTCGCGACCGCCAAGGACGACCTCGACACCTACCTGACCGCCCCGCGCTGGTACCAGGCCTGGGCCGAGCAGGTCGAGGGCGGTGCGCCGCGCGCGATCGCCTACTTCAGCCCGGAGTTCGGCATCACCGAGGTGCTCCCGCAGTACTCCGGCGGTCTCGGCATCCTCGCCGGCGACCACCTGAAGACCGCCTCCGACCTCGGCGTCCCGATCGTCGGCGTCGGCCTGTTCTACAAGACGGGCTACTTCAAGCAGAGCCTCAACCGCGACGGCTGGCAGCAGGAGACCTACCCGGTCCTCGACCCCGACGGCCTGCCCATCTTCCTGCTCCGCGAGGCTGACGGGACCCCCAGCGTGGTCACCCTGGACCTGCCCGGGGGCCGGGAGCTGCACGCCCACGTCTGGCGCGCCCAGATCGGCCGCGTGCCGCTGCTGCTGCTCGACTCCGACGTCCCCGAGAACGACGAGGCCGCCCGCAACGTCACGAACCGCCTCTACGGCGGCGGCGGGGAGCAGCGCCTGCAGCAGGAGATGCTGCTCGGCATGGGCGGTGTCCGGGCGCTGCGCCTGTGGTCCCGCCTGACCGGTGCGCCGGCCCCGGACGTCTACCACACCAACGAGGGCCACGCCGGCTTCCTCGGTGTCGAGCGCATCCACGAGCTGACCACCGGGCAGGGACTGCCCTTCGCCGCAGCGCTCGAGGCGGTGCGCGCCGCCACCGTCTTCACGACCCACACCCCGGTCCCCGCCGGCATCGACCGCTTCACCACCGAGCTCGTCGAGCTGCACTTCGGCGGCGAGCAGGCCGTCGACGGCGTGCCCGTCGACCGGCTGCTCGAGCTTGGCGCCGAGGACTACCCCGGCGGCGAGGCGGGCATCTTCAACATGGCCGTGATGGGCCTGCGGCTGGCGCAGCGGGCCAACGGCGTCTCCCAGCTCCACGGCGTGGTCAGCCGCGGCATGTTCGACGGGCTGTGGCCGGGCTTCGACGACAACGAGGTGCCGATCACCAGCATCACCAACGGCGTCCACGCCGGCACCTGGGTGGACCCCCGCGTCTACGAGCTGGCCGACAAGTACCTCGGCACCACCGACGTCGAGCGCGAGAACGCCTGGGAGCGCATCAACGAGGTCCCCCGGGACGCCATCTGGTCCACCAAGCGCGACCTGCGCGAGCAGCTCGTCGTCGAGGCCCGCCGCCGGATGCGCTCGTCGTGGAAGAAGCGCGGCGCGAGCCCGGCCGAGCTCGGCTGGGTCGACGACGTCCTCGACCCGGACGTCCTGACCATCGGCTTCGCCAGGCGGGTGCCGACGTACAAGAGGCTCACCCTGATGCTGCGCGACCCGCAGCGCCTCAAGCGCCTCCTGCTCGACCCGAAGCGGCCGATCCAGCTGGTCATCGCCGGCAAGTCGCACCCCGCGGACGAGACCGGCAAGCAGCTCATCCAGCAGATGGTGCGCTTCGCCGACGACCCCGAGATCCGTCACCGCATCGTGTTCCTCCCGAACTACGACATCGCGATGGCGCAGTACCTCTACCCGGGCTGCGACGTCTGGCTGAACAACCCGCTGCGCCCGTTCGAGGCGTGCGGCACCTCGGGCATGAAGGCCGCGCTCAACGGCGGCCTCAACCTGTCGATCCTCGACGGCTGGTGGGACGAGTGGTTCGACGGTGAGAACGGCTGGGCCATCCCGACGGCCGACGGTGTCGAGGACCCCAACCGCCGTGACGACCTCGAGGCCGCCGCGCTCTACGACCTGATCGAGAACTCCGTGGCGCCCCGGTTCTACGACCGTGACGCGGAGGGCATCCCGCAGAACTGGGTCTCGATGATCACGCACACCCTCTCGACCCTCGGGCCGAAGGTGCTCGCGAGCCGCATGGTGCGCGACTACACCACCACCCTGTACGGGCCCGCGGCCCGCGCCGGCTGGGCGCTCAACGGCTCGACGTTCGACGGGGCCCGCGAGCTCGCGGCCTACAAGGCCCGCGTCAGGGCCGCCTGGGACGGCGTCGTGGTCGACCACGTCGAGTCCTCGGGGGTCTCGGACTCCCCGCAGGTCGGTGAGACCCTGCACGTCCGCGCCTACGTCTCCCTCGGCGAGCTCAGCCCCGACGACGTGGACGTCCAGGTCGTGCACGGCCTCGCCCACGACTCCGACGACCTCAGCGACGTCGAGAGCGAGTCGCTGGACTTCGTCGAGTCCTACGAGGGCGGCCGCCACCAGTTCGCCGGCGACTTCGCCCTGGCCCGCACCGGCTCGTTCGGGTACACCGTGCGGATCCTGCCCCGGCACGCCGGGCTGGCCAGCCCGAGCGAGCTGGGTCTGGTCGCCAACGCCTGACGCCACCACGGGGCAGCCCCTGTCGGAGGCCGCCGGATCCCGCCCGCGGGACCGGCGGCCTCTGCCATGCTCGGGTCATGGGGGAGACGCAGGAGGTCCCTGAGCGTCCGAACGGCGCGCGGGGGTGGGCCCGGGTGCGCCGGACGTATGCCGTGTCGCTGGCCGTCGTCGCCGGCTACGCGGCACTCGTGGCCGGTCTGGTCGGCCTCGGGCAGCTCACCCGGTGGGACTGGGCCCACCCGTTGCTGGTGGTCGTCTACGCGCTGACCGTGCTGCCGTTCGTGGCCATGTGGGCCCTGGGGTACGTCGGCCTGCACCACGGCGTGGGCGTCGGTCCGCTGCTGGTGGGGCTGGGGCTGTGGGCGGTGCTGTGGTTCGGCCTGGACAGCGGCCCCCTGCTGCTGGTGGCTGCCCTCGCGCTGTTCCCGGGCGTGGCGGCGCTGGTCACCCACCCGAGGCGTCGGGCTCAGGTGGCGTCGGCAGCCCGGTAGACCTGCATACTGGCCGCGGTCACCGGGACCACTCCGGGGTGCACGGGGCCGGCGGGGGCTCCCGGCCGGTCCTGGGCGCTGTCCCAGACCAGCTCGTAGGCCGCGAGGCCGGGGACCTCGGGCAGGCGCACCTTGCCCTCCGCGGCGCCGCCGTGCATGACGATGAGCAGCGACCGGTGCCCGATCCAGGCGCCGTTGAGCAGCATCTGCAGGGTGCGGGTGGAGCCGTCCTCCCAGCTGGCGGAGTCCATCGGCTCGCCGTCGGCGTCGAACCACGCCAGGTCGGTCGAGCCGTCCTCGTGGACCTCGCGCCCGGTGAAGAACGTCCGCTGCCTCAGGGCCGGGTACTCACGGCGCAGCCGGCTCAGGAAGCGCGTGGTCTCGAGCAGGTCCTGCTGCCAGTCGGCGAGGTCCCAGCCGAGCCAGGAGATCTCGTTGTCCTGGCAGTAGGCGTTGTTGTTGCCGCCCTGCGTGCGGCCGAGCTCGTCACCGGAGTTCAGCATCGGCACGCCGGTGGCCAGCAGGGTGGTCGCGAGCAGGTTGCGCATGGAGCGCCGGCGAGCAGGCTCGAGCGACTCGTCCGGGCCCTCGGTGCCGTGGTTCCAGGAGCGGTTGTCGCCGTGCCCGTCGCGGTTGCGCTCGCCGTTCGCCTCGTTGTGCTTGTGGTTGTACCGGGTCAGGTCGGCCAGGGTGAAGCCGTCGTGCGACGCCACGAAGTTCACCGAGGCCAGGGGGCCGCGGTCCCGGGCGCCGAAGAGGTCCTGCGAACCCGCCATGCGCGTGGCGAGCTCCTGCACCCCGTGGGCGGGGACCCGCGTCCGGTCCGCGGCGACGTCCTGGAGCCAGAACGCCCGCGCGGTGTCGCGGAACCGGTCGTTCCACTCGGCGAACGGCGGCGGGAACTGGCCCGTGCGCCAGCCGTGGATCCCGACGTCCCATGGCTCCGCGATGAGCTTGACCCTGGTCAGCACCGGGTCGGTCCGCAGGGCGACGAGGAAGGGGTGGTCCGGGTCGTAGTCGTCGTTCTTCCCGCGGCCGAGTGCCACGGCGAGGTCGAAGCGGAACCCGTCGACGTGGCACTCCTGCACCCAGTACCGCAGGGAGTCCAGGACCATCCGGCAGACCATCGCGTGCCGCAGGTCGAGGGTGTTGCCGCAGCCGGTGACGTCGACGTCGTGCCCGCGGCCGTCCAGCCGGTAGTACGCGCGGTTGTCGAGCCCGCGCCACGACAGGCTGGCGCCGGTGCGCGACTGCTCGGCGGTGTGGTTGTAGACGACGTCGAGGATGACCTCGATGCCCTCTGCGTGGAGCAGCTTGACCATGCCCTTGAACTCGTCGAGCGCACCCTGCGGGTCGCGGGCCGCGGCATACGGGGCGTGTGGCGCGAAGAAGCCCAGCGTGTTGTAGCCCCAGTGGTTGCTCAGCCCCCGCCTGACCAGCTCGGGCTCGGAGGTGAACGCGTGGACCGGCAGCAGCTCGACGGCGGTGACGCCGAGCTCCTTGAGGTGACGGATGACCGAGGGGTGGCACAGGCCGGCATACGTGCCGCGCAGGTGCTCGGGCACCTCAGGGTGCAGCCGGGTCAGGCTGCGGACGTGCGCCTCGTAGAGCACGGTGTCGGAGAGGGAGTGGTTCGGGCGGGTGTCGCCGTCCCAGTCGAAGCGGTCGTCGACGACGACGCTGCGCGGCACGAACGCAGCGCTGTCGTCGGGGCCGATGATCTGGTCGTCGCCGGCCAGTGCCCGGTCGACCCGGTGGGCGAACACCGGGGGCAGCCACACGACGTCGCCCTCGACGGCCCGGGCGTAGGGGTCGAGGAGCAGCTTGGCCGGGTTGTAGCGCAGGCCCTCGGACGGCCGCCACACCCCGTCGGCGCGCAGGCCGTAGCGCTGGCCCGGGCCGACTCCGTCGAGGAAGCCGAACCAGATGCCGTGCGTGCGCTGGGTCAGGGGCACCCGGCGCTCGGTCGTGCCGTCGAAGTCGCCCTCCTCGAACAGGCAGACGTCCACCGCCGTGGCGTGGCCGGCGTAGACGGCGAACTCGGCTCCGCCCTCGGTGAGGGTCATCCCGAGCGCCGGGGGGAGGTCGCGCACGGGGCGCGGGGCGTGCGACATGGGGTCAGCCTAGGCAGAATCATGCGGGTACGGTTGGCACCATGACCGATCCCACCTCGCTGCCGAACTTCCCGCCGCCGCCGGACGAGCACCCTCTGCGCGGCCGGGTCCTGGACGTCCTCATCGACCAGGGCCTGAACCCGGACATCGACTCCGATGGCGACGTGGCCTTCACCGTCCAGGACCAGCGCCTCTTCGTGCGCTGCACCGAGGGCGACTTCCAGATCATGCGCGTCTTCGGCCAGTGGGCGATCAGCGACGCCGTGCCCGCGGACCCGCTGCTTCGCCTGCAGACCTGCAACGACGTCACCCTCCAGCTCAACATCGTCAAGACCGGGATCGCCAACGGCACCCTCGTCGTCACCGGTGAGCACGTCGTCGGCCCGGAGACCAACCTCAGCGCGCTCGTCGCGGTGACCACCCAGCTGGTCCTCGCGGGGGTCCAGATGTGGCACGAGCGCATCCTCGGTGGTGGCGAGGACGGCGGCCCGGCCGCCGGCCAGCCGGCCCCCGAGGGCGACCCCGCATGAGCGGCCCGCTCGCGGTCGAGGTCGAGGGGGGCATCGCCACCCTGCGCCTGCAGCGGCCGCCGATGAACGCCCTCAACGTCGAGCTCCAGGAGGCGCTGCGTGCCGCGGCCGAGGAGGTCTCGGAGCGGCGTGACGTCGCGGCGGTGGTCATCTACGGGGGCGAGAAGGTGTTCGCCGCCGGCGCGGACATCAAGGAGATGGAGCACATGTCCTACACGGACATGGTCGCCCGCTCCCGGCGCCTTCAGTCGGCCTTCACTGCGATCGCCCGCATCCCCAAGCCGACGGTGGCCGCGATCACCGGCTACGCGCTCGGCGGCGGGTGCGAGCTCGCGATGACCTGCGACTTCCGCGTGGCCGCCAGGAACGCCAAGCTCGGCCAGCCCGAGATCCTCCTCGGCGTCATCCCGGGCGCGGGCGGCACCCAGCGCCTGACCCGGCTCGTCGGGCCCGCCAAGGCCAAGGACCTCGTGTTCTCCGGCCGGTTCGTGCCCGCCGACGAGGCGCTCGCGATCGGCCTGGTCGACGAGGTCGTCGACCAGGAGCACGGCGAGGACGTGTATGCCGCGGCGCGGGCCCGCGTCGAGCGGTACGTCGGAGGCCCGGCCTTCGCCCTGCGGGCGGCCAAGGAGGCCATCGACCGCGGGCTCGAGGTCGACCTCGACACCGGCCTCGAGATCGAGAGCATGCAGTTCGCCTCGCTGTTCGCCACCAAGGACCGCGAGATCGGGATGCGGTCGTTCGTGGAGAACGGGCCCGGCAAGGCTGTCTTCGAGGGCGCATGACCATGGCCCGTGGCAAGGGGCCGGCCCGCCCCGCGCCCGCTGCACCTGCTCCGGTGGCGGCGGCGAGCGCCGAGGACGTGGCGCGCGCCTACGACGACAACAAGCTCGCGCAGGTGCTGTACCACGACTGGGAGGCGCAGACCTACGACCACAAGTGGTCGATCTCCTTCGACCAGAGGTGCATCGACTACGCCCGCGACCGCTTCGTGGCGATCACCGGGCAGCCGGAGCCCTGGCCCTACGGGTCCGCGCTCGAGCTCGGCGCCGGCACCGGGTTCTTCTCGCTCAACCTCAAGCAGGCCGGCGTGCTCGACGAGGTGCACGTCACCGACCTCTCACCGGGGATGGTCGAGGCGGCCATGGCCAATGCGGAGAGGCTCGGCTTCACGGTCGAGGGCAGGGTGGCCGATGCCGAGCGGATCCCCTACGACGACGACACCTTCGACGTCGTGGTCGGGCACGCGGTGATCCACCACGTCCCGGACGTCGAGGCTGCCTTCCGCGAGGTGCTGCGCGTGCTCAAGCCCGGCGGGCGGTTCGTCATCGCGGGCGAGCCGACGACGATCGGCCACTGGTACGCGCGCCGCCTCGGCCGGCTGACCTGGAAGGCGACGACCGCTGTCACGCACCTGCCACCACTGCGTGAGGCGTGGGCCAGGGACCGCGAGGAGCTCGACGAGTCCTCCCGGGCCGCGGCCCTCGAGGCCGTCGTCGACCTGCACACCTTCGACCCCGGGGACCTCGCCCGCACGGCACTGCGGGCCGGCGCGGTCGACGTGCAGACGAAGACCGAGGAGCTCACCGCTGCCCTGTTCGGCTGGCCCGTGCGCACGTTCGAGGCGGCGGTCCGGCCCGGCGCCCTCGGGTGGGGCTGGGCCATGTTCGCCTACGGCTCCTGGCGTCGGCTCTCCGTCCTCGACCGGGTCCTGTCCCGCGCCGTCCCGGACCGCTTCTTCTACAACGTCGGCATCACCGGCGTGAAGCCGGGCTGAATGTCGGACGCGGTCAGCGCGGACGCCTCGCCGCGCGACTACGGGGAGCCGGGCGAGGGCGCACTCCGCCTGCCGCGGCCGCTGCAGTGGGTGCGCTGGCTGGGCTGGGCGCTCACGCACCGCGCCTACACCCGCCACCACCTCGCGAGCTACGTGCGCATGGCGCGGGCCAGCCTGCGGTGCCCGTCGCTGCGCTTCGAGGGGCCGGTGTTCATCGGCCCGGACGTGCGCTTCGAGGTGCGAGAGGGCTACTCACGCATCGTCGTGGGCGCCTACACGCACTTCGGCGCCCACGCCCGGATCCGCGCGCACGAGGGGACCCTGCGCATCGGGTCGAAGTCCGTCGTCGGCATCCGCAACACCATCAACTGCTGGCTGGACATCGACATCGGCCGCGCCTGCCTCTTCGGCGACGACGTGTACGTCTGCGACTTCGACCACAAGACCGAGTCGCTGGTACTGCCGATCAAGGACCAGGGGATCGTGAAGTCGCCGGTGCGGATCGGCGATGACGTCTGGCTCGGCACCAAGGTCGTCGTCACCCGTGGGACGGACGTGGGGGCACAGTCCGTCGTCGCCGCCTCGGCAGTGGCGCGTGGCGTCTACCCGCCCCGCTCGGTCGTCGCCGGCATCCCGGGACGTGTCGTCAGGACGCGGGAGTGAGCCGGGCGTCGAGGCCGGGGAAGCTGAGGTCGGTCCGGGCCTGACGGGCGGCCTCCTCGAGCGCCGCGTGGCGGCGGCCGTCCTCGATGAGCTGCGCGAGCCCGTGGAAGTCGCGCCGGTGCCGCTCGGCTCGCCGCCACGCGTAGTCGACGGACTGCCCTCGGGTGACGAGGAAGGCCCAGTCGCTGGAGAGGGCGTTGAACAGCGTCCGCAGCAGCTGGTCGAGGTCCGGTCGCCGCAGCCGCAGGCGACCGGCGTCGCGCTCGCGGCGCACGAGGTCGAGCCAGCGGCGCTGCAGCCACTCGTTCTCGTGGGCGATCTGGCGCACGGCCGGCCCGTTCCACACCGAGAAGTCCTTGCCCGCGCCCCAGGAGCCGTTGCCGAGCTCGATGTCCCCGGCGACGTGCCCGTCGGCGATCGCACGCTGGAGCGTGGCCACCTCGACGCCGGCGACGCGCAGCGCCCGCAGCGCGCGGCCCAGGAAGAGCGGCCCCTCGTGCCACCAGTGCCCGAACAGCTCGGTGTCGTAGGCCGCCACGACCAGGCCGGGGGCCCCGGTCTGGTCGTGGACGCACTGCAGCCGCCGCCTCACGGCGTCGACGAAGTGCGCGACGTCCCGGTCGACCTGTGCCCGGGCCGCGTCCGGGTCGTAGCCGCCCTTGTGGTCGATCCCCGCGTCGGGGTGGGTGATCGACCACAGGTGGATGCCCGTGTACTCCTCCCGCGCGTGGAAGTCGCGGTACGGGCCTGCCGCCGGGTAGCCGCTGCGCGAGGACCAGATCAGGTTGGTGACCTCCAGGTCGCGCGGGACCGCCACGACCCCGGTGCCGGCGACGCGCCAGGCCGCGTGCGGGTGCCCGCCGGCGTCCCGCACGGTCTGCTCGTCGACGACGAAGTGGCTCACCCCGGCGTGGGCGAAGGTCGCGGCCAGGGCGGGGGAGTAGCCGCACTCGGGCGACCAGATGCCGCGCGGCCGCCGCCCCAGCCGGGACTGCGCGTCGGCCAGGCCGGACTCCAGGGCCAGCGCCGCCACCTCCGGCAGGAGCAGCGGGAGGAACGGGTGCGTCGCGGGGCCGCCGATCAGCTCGACGACGCCGGCGTCGCTGAGGGAGCGCAGCACCGGGGAGGCGCCGCCCGCCCACCGGCTCGCGAGCAGCTCGCGGGAGCGGGCCGCCGCCGCGTACTCGTACGCCGCGATCGCGCGGTGGTGCGGGTCGGGCTGCGCGCCCATCTCGCGGGCCCGCATCTCCCACAGGCCCGCCCACGTCGAGGCATCGGCGACCATCCGCGGATGGTCCAGCTGGGCCGCCAGCACGGGCGTGACGCCGAGCGTCAGCACCTCGCGGTGGCCCTCGGCGGCCAGCGCGTCGAGCTCCGCCACGAGGGGCACGTACGACTCGACCCAGGCCTGGTGCAGCCACTCCTCGCCGAGTGGCCACACGCCATGGCCCGGCAGCCAGGGGAGGTGGGAGTGCAGGACGAGGCAGAACGCGCCGGGGACGGCAGAAGTCACGAGGACCCAGTCTGCCGCACCGTCAGCCGGGTGGGTCGACCAGCCGGGCCAGCCTCCGCGGGGCCAGCAGCAGGTAGCTCTCGGTCAGCAGCTCGGCCACCTCGGCCCAGTCGACGTCGGGCTCGAGCGCGAGGCCGACGACCTGCGGGTTCCACCGCGGCTTGTAGAACGGGTACCCGGTCTTCACCAGCGCCTCGAGCTCCTCACCGGAGGAGCGGAACGTCAGCGCGTCGACGGCGTGCGGCACGGGAGCGGCCCGGCTGAACACCGACCCGTCGGCGGGGTCGACCCGGGCGAGATGGGCGAACGTGCGCCGGCGGATGCGCCACCGCACCCCGCGCCACGCGTCCTCCTCATGGGCCTCCGGCAGCGCGAGGCAGATGGCGCCGACGCGGGCGACGGTCGCGGGGGAGAGGTCCGGGGTGGGCGGCTCGGCCACGGCACCGAGCGTAGGCGTCCCCACCGACAGCGGTCGTCGCCTGCCTCCTGGAGGCGGTCACCCGGGGAGGTGGGCCACCACCACGAGGTCGAGGCAGTCGTCGGCGGCCGGGCCGAGCTCGAAGTCGTCGGCCCGCACCGCCTCCACCACGCGGGCCAGGGTGGGCGCCCAGTGCTCCGGGGTCGCCGCCTGCTGGGCCGCCACGACCGAGCCGTGCGCGGCCTCCCAGGCCCGCAGCCGCGGGCCGTGCCCGACCCCGAGCAGGGGCGAGACGTGCAGGCCCGGCGCCCAGCGCGCCAGCTCGGCAGCGAGCTCCTCGGCGTCGTACTCCCGGCAGTGGTAGGCGTTGGCGGGCTGCTCGCGGCGCCCGAGGCCGGGGGAGAAGGTCAGTCGGTTGGGGGTCGAGATCACCAGCGTCCCGCCGGGCGCCAGCACCCGCACCAGCTCGCGCACCATCTCGTCCGGGGTCCAGATGTGCTCGAGCACCTGCAGCGAGACGACGAGGTCGACGCCGGCGGCGGGCAGCGGGAGCGCGGTCAGCGCGCCCCGCAGGTAGGCCACGCGCCCACCACCGTGCGCCCGTCGCGCGTGTGCCGCGGCGTCCGCGTCGTAGTCGACGCCGAGGACCAGGCACCCCGCGAGGGCGTGGGCGAGCCCGGCGGCGCCGTATCCCTCGCCGCTGCCGGCGTCGAGCACCCACGACGGCGGTCCGGCCACCCAGCCGGGCACGGCGGCATACACGGCCTCGTGTCGTCGGAACCAGTAGTTCTCGTGCCCGATGCCCGGCGAGGTGCGCTCGCCGGTGAGCGCCAACGGCGTGACGGCCCGGTGTGGTGTGGCCACGGTCACCTCCTTCGGCCCCTGTGGGCGTGATGCTACGCACGCTCCACGCGGCGCGTGTTGAGCGTCACGCGGGCGCGACATGTCGAAACGCGGGAGCCCCTGTAAGGATGGTCGGCGACCCGAGCACCACCCGTTCATCCACCACATGGAAGAGGACGATCACGCATGAACATCGTCGTCTGCGTCAAGTACGTGCCGGACGCACAGTCCGACCGCACGTTCAACGAGTCCGACAGCACCACCGACCGGGTGGGCGTTGACGGCCTGCTCTCCGAGCTCGACGAGTACGCCATCGAGGAGGCGTTGAAGATCGTCGAGGCCGGCGAGGGCGAGGTCACCGTGCTGACCGTCGGCCCCGACCAGGCTGCCGCCGCCGTCAAGAAGGCCCTTCAGATGGGCGCCGACAAGGGCGTGCACGTCAACGACGAGGCGATCCACGGCTCCGACTCCGTCGCGACCTCGCTCGTGCTGGCCGAGGCGGTCAGGAAGATCGGTGACGCCGACCTCGTGCTCACCGGCATGGCCTCCACCGACGGGACCATGAGCGTCGTCCCCGCCATGCTGGCCGAGCGACTCGGCCTGCCGCAGGTGACCTTCGCCTCCGAGCTGACCGTCGACGGCGGCGCCGGTGGCACGGTCACCATCCGCCGCGACGGCGACGCCGCCTCCGAGACCATCCAGGCCTCGCTGCCGGCGCTCGTCTCCGTGACCGACCAGATCAACGAGCCGCGCTACCCGTCCTTCAAGGGGATCATGGCGGCCAAGAAGAAGCCGGTCGAGACGTGGAGCCTCGCCGACCTCGGCATCGACGCCTCGCAGGTCGGCCTCGACGCCGCCTGGACGAAGGTCGAGTCCTTCACCAAGCGACCCCCGCGCGAGCAGGGCCAGATCGTCACGGACGAGGGCGACGGCGGCTCCAAGCTGGCCGAGTTCCTGTCCGCGCAGAAGTTCGTCTGAGACCGACCAGAGACAACAGGAGAGGTACAACACATGTCTGAGGTTCTTGTTCTGGTCGACCACGCGGGCGGGACGGTCCGCAAGACCACCTCCGAGCTGCTGACGATCGCGCGCCGCCTCGGCGAGCCGTCCGCGGTGTTCGTCGGTGCGGGCTTCGAGGCCGCCAAGGAGACCCTGGCGAGGTACGGCGCGGAGAAGGTGTACCGCGTCGAGTCCGCCGACGTCACCGACTACCTGGTCGCGCCGCAGGCCGAGATGCTCGCCCAGCTCGTGGAGAAGACCTCCCCGGCTGCGGTGCTCATCCCGTCCAACGCCGCTGGCAAGGAGATCGCCGCCCGGCTGGCCATCAAGACCGAGTCGGGCCTGATCACCGACGCCGTCGACGTGCAGGCCGGCGAGGGCGGCGGCGTCTCCACGACGCAGTCGGTCTTCGCGGGGTCCTACTCCGTGAAGGCGACCGTCACCAAGGGGACGCCCATCGTCACGGTCAAGCCGAACTCGGCGGCTCCCGAGGAGGCGCAGGGTGCTGCTGCCGACGAGGTGTTCGAGGTGACCGTCTCCGACGCGGCGAAGACCGCGCGCATCACCGAGTCCAAGCCCAAGGAGGCCACCGGCCGCCCCGAGCTCACCGAGGCAGCCATCGTGGTCTCCGGCGGCCGCGGCACCGGCGGCGACTTCTCCAAGGTGGAGGAGTTCGCCGACTCCCTCGGCGCCGCCGTGGGCGCGTCGCGCGCCGCGGTCGACGCGGGCTGGTACCCGCACACCAGCCAGGTCGGCCAGACCGGCAAGCAGGTGTCGCCCCAGCTCTACGTCGCGTGCGGCATCTCCGGCGCCATCCAGCACCGCGCCGGCATGCAGACCTCGAAGACCATCGTCGCCATCAACAAGGACGAGGAGGCGCCGATCTTCGAGCTCGTCGACTTCGGCGTCGTCGGCGACCTCTTCGCGGTGCTCCCGCAGGCCACCGAGGCCGTGAAGGCCGCACGAGGCTGATGGCGGCGCCCTGATCGGGGCGTGCCGAGTCCAGCGCTCCTGACGCAACGAGCCCCCCTGTGCCGCCCCGCGGCGCACGGGGGCTCGTGCGTTGCCGGGGGCTTGTCGCCCGCAGTGCGTTGCCGTAGAGTAACCGTTGCCCATGAGTAACCAAACAGATCCAGACGCTGTCTTCGACGCGATCGGCGACCCGATGCGACGCCGGGTCCTCGAGGTCCTGCGGGCGGGCGAGCTGCCCGTGGGAGAGCTCGCCGCGCGCCTGCCCATCGGCCGGCCCGCGGTGAGCAAGCACCTCCGGGTCCTGCAGGGAGCGGGCCTCGTCCGGCACCGCAGCGAGGGCACGCGCAACCTGTATGCCGTGGCGCCGGAGGGCATCGCGGAGGCGCAGCGCTGGCTCGTGGGCCTGTGGGACGAGGCGCTCGGCGCCTTCGCCGCCCACGTCGAGTCAGGCATCCAGGACCAGGACGAGCCGTCCGAGGGCTCGCACGAGTAGGAGGACCGAGATGGAGACGATCGCACCGATCCGCAGGGAGGTCCTGGTGGCCGTCCCGCCCGAGCGCGCCTTCGACCTCTTCACCGGGTCCATGGGCCGGTGGTGGCCGATGGCGACCCACAGCGTCTACGGCGCCGGCGCGACCGTGGCGTTCGAGCAGGGCCGGCTCGTCGAGCGGCTCGGCGACCAGAGCGCCGAGTGGGGTGTCGTGCTGGCATGGGAGCCGCCGCACCTGCTGCGGATGACCTGGCACCCGGGGAACCCGGTGGAGGAGTCGACCGACCTCACGGTGCGGTTCCTGCCGCACGACCGGGGCACGCGGGTCGAGCTCGTGCACGCCGGGTGGGAACGACACGCGCTCGGGGAGCAGGCGGCCCGGAACTACGGCGACGGGTGGCCCATCGTCCTGGGCGAGTTCGCCGGGGTCGCGAACACGGCCTAGCTCCGAGGCGCTCAACCCGACCCGTCCGGCCCGCTCACCGGCGGACGACGACGGGGGTCGGTGCCTACAGGATGAGCGAGATCACCGGCGCGTTCGCCGCGCTGGCGATGCCCAGCACGAGCACGGGGTAGGCCACCGCCGGCAACCTGACCCGCAGGTGGCTGGCCACCAGCCCCACCACCACCGCTCCCAGTGCGAGCGGACCGACGTAGGTCAGCCCGGCATACGGCGCCCTCCCCACGACCAACAGGCCGATGCTGACGGCGACCCACAGCGCCGCGGCGCTGACGAGGGCGTGCCGCCAGGCATGGATGTTGGGACGGGATGACGCCGACACCGGCTGGATCGCCATGAGAACCCCCTCGGGAACGAGTCCGCCGCTTCGAGGGTAGACCCGCCACGACCCGCCCGCCCGGCTTGGGACGGGGACACGCGGGTGGTGTCGGTCCGGGGCCGGACGGGCGGCCCCGGACCACACGGTCCGGGGCCGCCCGCGCGCCGCCTGCGGGCCGCTGCCCTGGCGGCCGACGGTGCCTACGGCGCGATCGCCCGGGCCGCGGCGACGACGTCGACCAGGCCGTGGCCCTTGTCGAACGAGGTCGTGCCGTTCTGGTCCCCGCCCTCGTAGGGAGCGCCGTCGGCGAACTTGTAGGCCGTCGACTCGATGGCCGCCTCGACCTGGGCGGGCGTCGCAGCGGGGTTCGCCTGGAAGAGCTGCGCGACGATGCCGGAGATGTGCGGCGTGGCCATCGAGGTGCCGCTGATGGTGTTGTAGTCGCCGCCCTCCTGCGGGTCGAGACCCGTGGTGCAGATCGGCATGGTGACCCGGCACGAGGAGGTGATGTCCTCACCCGGTGCCGAGATGTCGGGGTAGGTCGACAGGTGGCCCGCCTTGCCGCGGGAGGAGAAGTCGGACACGACGCCGTCGCGGGTGCCGGTGTTCTGGTCGAAGTAGGACGCCACGCTGATGATGCCGGGGGTCGGGTCCATGCCGGGCGGGTTGGACATGCTCTCGGAGCCGTCGCCGCCGTCGTTGCCGTTGGCCCAGACCGTGACCACGCCCTCCTTGACCAGCTCACGCTGCAGCTTGACCGTGGCCGAGTTGGGGTCGAACTCACCGCCACCGCTCGGGCCGTAGGAGTTGGAGGTCACCTTGATGGGCGGGCACTGCGCGGCCGGGACACCGTCACCACAGGGTGCGTCGTGGTTCTCGAGCACCCAGTTGAGGGCTGCGTCCGCGCCGACGATGAAGAGCACCGCGCCGGTGCTGAGGCTGACGAGGTTCGCGCCGGGCGCGGCGCCGTGCATCCGCGTCCCGTCGGAGAGCGTGACGTCACGGCCGGCCACGGTGCCGTTGACGTGCATGCCGTGGCCGCCCGCAGCGGTGGTGTCGGTGTCGAGGGGGCCGACGTCCTGGACGCTGCAGAGCGCCTCGAGCAGCGGGTCGCAGAGGACCTTCATGTTCTTGACCACCGCCGAGCTCCCGTCGGCGTTCGCGAGGAAGGGGTGGGAGGGGTCGACCCCGGAGTCGATGACCGCGACCGACACCCCCTTGCCGTCGAGGGCGGTGCCGTCGGCGCCGGTCAGGGTGTTGCGGGCCTCGTCGCCGCGCGTGGCCCTGTTGGAGGTCGCCATGGAGAGCTCGATCGGCTGGTTGCCCTCGACGTAGGTGACGCCCGGCTCGCTGCGCACCCTCTCGACCTGCGCGGGCAGGCCGGTCGCGACCACCACACCGATGCGGTCGAAGGTCGTGTTGACGGTGAGGCCCGCGGCGCGGACCGCCTTCTTCGCAGCCACGAGGTCGGTTCCGTGGACGAGCACTGTCGTCGGCGTCGCAGCGGCCAGGGCTCCGAGCCGGGAGGCCAGCCACGGCTGGACCGGTGCGGGGTCGGAGCCGCCGGGGAGCAGGCTCGCGGAGGCGGGGGCCGCCAGGGCCAGGGCGGCCAGGCCGGCAGCGGCGACTGCGGCCCGGCTTCTCGTCAGTGTGCGCATGGTTGCCTTCCTGGAGGGGCCGGCGCCTGTGCCGGTCACTACCCGGGCAACGAGGAGCCGCGGCGCGGGTTACGCGGCCGCAGGTCAGGACCTGGTCAGGACTCGCGCCACCGGTGCCGCCCGGCGCCCCACGTAGACTTCTCCGGTGACCGCCTACCTCGACCACGCCGCCACCACGCCGATGCTCCCGTCGGCGATCGCGGCCATGGCCGAGCAGATGGCGGTGACCGGCAACGCGTCGTCCCTGCACACCGCCGGGCGCGCGGCCCGCCGCGTGGTCGAGGAGTCGCGAGAGCGACTGGCCAGGGCCATCGGGGCCCGGCCGTCCGAGGTCGTCTTCACCTCCGGCGGCACGGAGTCGGACAACCTCGCGGTCAAGGGCGCCTTCGCGGCCCGCCGAGAGCAGGACCCCGCCCGGCACCGCCTCGTCGTCAGCGGGATCGAGCACCACGCGGTCCTGGACTGCGTGGAGCACCTGGTCGCCCACGAGGGTGCGAAGGTGACCTGGGTCGAGCCCGACGCGGACGGCCTCGTCAGCCCGCCCGCCGTGCGTGCCGCCATCGAGGAGGACCCCGACTCCGTCGCGCTGGTGAGCGTCATGTGGGCCAACAACGAGGTCGGCACGGTCCAGCCGATCCGCGAGATCGCCGCGGTGGCGCACGAGTTCGACATCCCGGTGCACAGCGACGCCGTCCAGGCGCTCGCGCACGTCCCGCTCGACTTCGCCGACAGCGACCTCGACCTGATGACCATCACCGCGCACAAGGCCGGGGGGCCCCTGGGCGTGGGAGCCCTCGTCGTCAAGCGGTCGATGCAGGTCGCCGCGCTCACCCACGGCGGCGGCCAGGAGCGCCAGATCCGCAGCGGCACCCTCGACGCGCCCGCCATCCGCGGCTTCGCCGTGGCCGGCGAGGAGGCCGTCGCCGGTCGCGCCGCGGAGTCCGAGCGCGTGCTGCGGCTGCGTGACCGGCTCGTCACCTCGGCCGTCGCACTGGACTACGGCATCACGGTGACCGG
>NZ_DATBMI010000097.1:0-25766 GCF_036554925.1 Pedococcus sp. | reverse complement strand
GGAGAGGTAGGCGGTGGCCGTCGCGACCTCGTCGGGTCCGGCGGCCCCGAGCGCCGCGGCGAGGGCGTCGACCTTGGCCGTGCGCGAGCGGGTCGCCGCCACCTGCGCCGAGGCGGCGACCAGCTCGCTCAGCAGCACCGGCGGACCGTCACGCGAGGACGTCCTCCAGGGCCACCGACGCCATCCCGTGGGCGTCGGCGACCGGGCCGTAGGTGACGTGGCCGTCGTGCGTGTTCAGGCCCAGCGCCAGCGGGTGGTCGTCGCGCAGGGCCTGGCGCCAGCCCTTGTTCGCCAGCGCCACGGCATACGGGAGGGTGACGTTGGTCAGGGCGTAGGTGGACGTGTGCGGCACGGCGCCCGGCATGTTGGCCACGCAGTAGAAGACCGAGTTGTGGACCATGTAGGTGGGGTCCGCGTGCGTGGTGGGGCGGGAGTCCTCGAAGCAGCCGCCCTGGTCGATCGCGATGTCCACGAGCACCGAGCCGGGCCGCATCCGGGAGACCTGCTCGTTGGTGATGAGCTTGGGTGCCTTGGCGCCGGGCACCAGCACAGCCCCGATCACCATGTCGGCGTCCGCGATCGCGCGCTCGACCTCGTAGGCGTTGGAGGCCACGGTCTGGCAGTGGCCCTGGTAGACGAAGTCGGCGTGCCGCAGCTTGGTGATGTCGCGGTCGAGCAGCAGCACCTCGGCCTGCATCCCAAGGGCGATGGCAGCGGCGTTCATGCCCGAGACACCCGCGCCGATGACGACGACCTTGGCGGCGTACACCCCGGAGACCCCGCCCATGAGGATGCCCCGGCCGCCCTGGGCGCGCATCAGCGCCTGGGCGCCGACCTGCGGGGCCAGTCGCCCGGCCACCTCGGACATCGGGGCCAGCAGGGGCAGCGACCGGTCCGGCAGCTCGACGGTCTCGTAGGCGATCCCGGTCACCTTCCGCTTGGCCAGCTCCTCGGTGAGCGGCTTGTCGGCGGCGAGGTGGAGGTAGGTGAAGAGCGTCTGCCCCTCCCGCATCCGGTGGTACTCCTCGGCGATGGGCTCCTTCACCTTGAGGATGAGGTCGCCGGCCTCCCAGACGGCGTCGGCGGTGTCCAGGATCGTCGCGCCGGCGGCGACGTAGTCCTCGTCCAGGATCGAGGAGCCGAGGCCGGCCTCCCGCTCGATGACCACCTCGTGGCCGTTCACCACCAGCTCGTGCACGCCGGCCGGGGTGATCGCCACCCGGTACTCGTGGTTCTTGACTTCGCGGGGGATCCCGACCTTCATCACGCCTCCTCGTCACCGTTGACACACGAAGCATGGTCGAGATCTCGCGCGGGCGCCACGGGATCGGCGGTGATCCGACGCGACGGGGTGACAAGACGCGTGCAGAGGCAGAGAAAACGGGAGAATCTGGTTTCATGCCCCCGGTCGGGGCGTAAACTCCTGATCGCTGTACCGCACCTCCACGAGAAGCACCCCTCTGGACGGCCACACCATGAGCGCTCAGGCACGCGTCGCGAGCTACCGCCACGAGGCGATGCTGTGGCGGGGTGTCGACGACTTCCTGGCGGGGTGCGTGCCCTTCATCCGCGAGGGGATCGCGGCGGAGGAGCCCGTGATGGTGGCCAGCACCAGAGAGCGGGTCGGCCTGCTGCAGGAGGCCCTCGGAACCGACGCTGACGCGGTGCGCTTCGTCGACATGGAGGAGCTCGGAGCCAACCCCGCCCGCATCATCCCCGCCTGGGCGAGCTTCGTGCGCGACGCGGGCGGCCGGGCGTCGCGGGGGATCGGTGAGCCCATCTGGGCCGGGAGGTCACCTGCCGAGATCGCGGAGTGCCAGCTGCACGAGCGCCTCCTCAACCTCGCGCTCACCGAGGACACGCCCCTGTGGCTGCGCTGCCCCTACGACGTCGAGGGCCTCCCAGGAGCGGTCATCGACGAGGCCGAGCGCAGCCATCCGGCGGTCACCGACACGTCGCAGGCCTCGACGCGCACCCAGCCGTATGCCGGGCCCGGGCACGCGTGGTCGGCGTTCACGTCCCCGCTGCCCGAGCCACCCAGCGTGCAGGTCGTGGTGGAGTTCGGCGAGGGGGACCTGCGGCGGGTGCGTGAGGCAGTGGTCCTGTCGGCCGAGCGGTGTGGCGTCCCGGTCGACCGGGTGGCCGATCTGGCCCTGGCGGTCCACGAGCTGGCCGCCAACAGCGTCGTGCACGGCGGCGGGCACGGTGTGCTGCGCATCTGGTGCGAGGCGCGGGCGCTCCTGTGCGAGGTCGCCGACCGTGGGCAGGTGCTCGACCCCCTGACCGGTCGCCACCAGGTCGGGCCCGAGGGCGCCTCGGGCCGCGGGCTGTGGATGGTCAACCACCTGTGCGACCTGGTGCAGCTGCGCTCGTCGGGCTCCGGGACGGTCGTGCGGGTCCACACCTGGACCTGAGCCGTCACCCTGCGAAGGCGGACGCACGCTCGATCTCCGGTGCTCAGGGGGCGATGACCGTCGCGTGGTTGAGGGCCGAGACCACCGCCTGGTGCCAGGTCAGCGGCTGGCTGAGCGCCCGGGCTGACGCGCCGCCGCAGCTGCACTCCCAGCCCCAGTCGTGCCGGGGACCCTGGCGGACGCGCGGGTGGTGGTGTGCCACGTCGTGGCGGTGTCGGCGGTGCAGAATGCTCATGGCACAGACCTCCCCGTGACCCTGCCGCCCCGTGTCACCCGCACCTGGCCGCGGTCCGGTTCCGGCCCGGGTTGATGCAGTCGCGCACCATGGTGGTGAAGCCGGACTGCACCCAGGTGTTCCAGAAGTCGGCATGCATCGACCGACCGTCAGTGGTGCGCATGGGGCCGTCTGAGGAGAGGGCGAGGTCGGTCCCGTTGCCCGTGTAGGCGAACTGGATCGTCATCCGGAGCTCGACGACCTTGACCGGAAACCCCGGCGGGCAGGTCGTGCTGTTGAGCCGGTAGGCGAAGTGCGCGTTGTCCCGCGTGTCGCCCATGTCGGTCGACAGGTGCGTCGGCTTCACGCCGTCCCAGCAGCTCGGGAAGTTGACGTGCGCCGTGAGGCGCGAACCGGCCGTGCCCTTGGCCATGGAGCAGTCGGGGATGGACGTGGACTTCTCGACCGCCTCCCGCTGCCCGCACGTCCAGTCGAACCGGTTGGCCACGAGCCGCGTGTCCGGGGGCATCGCCACGCCCTCGCCCGTCGTCCTGCCGTTCCAGCTGCGGTAGTAGGCCGTGAACCCGGCAGTGGGCACGATGGCACCCGTCGTGGTGTTGTGCAGCGTCGGAGTCCAGTAGCCCGCCGTGTCGGCCGGGTTCTCGCAGTTGGTGCCCTTCCCCACGAGGTCGGTGTAGTTCGCCGCGTTCGGGTTGGGCAGCGAGAGGAAGGAGTTGTTCCCGAAGAACTGGTGCATGTGCGCCATCCCCGGCATGGTGGCGGAGTGGTTGTGGTGGACGATCGGGTCCACGGCCCTCGTGCCCGTGGTCTCCTTGCACTTGATCTTCCCCAGGCTCGTGGCGACCGGCGCCTCGACGACGGCCCCGCCGAGCAGGCCGGTGGCCATCAGCGCAGCGGTGAGGAGCGCACGTCCACGGCGCTGGCCCCGCGGCCCACGGTGACGCCCCGACAATCCGCGGTGACGCCCCGACAGCGCACCGTGTCGGCCTGCCCCTCGTCGGTGGCCCGATGCCGAACCCGTCAGCCCCGGCCGTGAGGCTGCCGCTGCCGACGGCACCCCTGCGGACACCCCTGAACGCGCGCTGTTCCCCATGAGACCCCTCCCCGGTCAAGGGTCCCCATGGTGAGGGCGCGCCGGAGTGGTCTGCCATGACACGTCCGGGCCATTTCCACCTGGCCCGTGCACGGCATACCGGGACAGGCCGCGACAGACCTTCGCAACCGAAGGGCCTCCCGTGGCGCGGAGCCGCGTCGGGCGGGTGGTCAGGGGGCGAGCGTGGCAGCGTGGTTCAGTGCGGAGATGACGGCCTCCCGCCAGGAGAAGCTCACCACTCCGGTGCGGCACGACGCGCCACCGCAGCTGCAGTCCCAGGCCCAGCCGGCACTGGCGCGGCGGACCTTGGGGTGGTGGTGTGCCACGTCCACGCGGCTTCGTCTGGTGCGGTGCATGGTCTTCGTTGGCCTTCCGTCCCGAGCTCCCCATCGACGTTAGGCCGGTCACCGCGCGGCACCCGGCAGGAACACGCCATCACCAGCCGAACGGCCGATGTCGGGGGTCGGTCGTGCGGCCCCGCGTGTCGCCGTGACAGGGGCGGTGGCGACCGCCCCGGACGCGGGCGGCCCTGTGCACTACCCACCCGGTCGGGTGCTCGCCACCACCATCTGGCGTAGTCGCCGGATTAGCCCCCGTACTAGTCACGTCGGAGGGTTTTTCCCTTGTCGGACAGGACAATCCGACGACTATGGGGGCATTCCGGAGGGTGGCGGCCGGGGCCGCGTCCGCCACCCAGGGAAAGCGGTCCTCACGCCGCTCGAGGCTGCCTACTCTGGGTGAATCGCCGGCGGGGGCGCGCTGGCGCATGGAGGTTAAGGGGGCATGAATGCTGACTTTCGTACTGGGTAGCGGCAGATGTGGATCCACGCTGGTCACGGAGCTGGTCGCACGCCACCCGGACGTCGGCTTCATCTCGAACGTCGATGACAAGTTCGCGCGGCTGGACCTCAAGGGCCGCTGGAACAACGCGTTGTTCGCCCGGTCGCACGAGCGGGACCCGTCGCTGCGGCCGTTCCGGGACCGCCGCCGGGCCCTGGAGCGGGGGCGGCTGAGGGTGGCGCCCTCCGAGGGCTGGCTCGTCCTGGAGAAGCAGGTCTCCTCGATCTTCCCGCAGCCGTGCCGCGACCTCACGGCCGAGGACGCCATGCCCTGGCTGCAGAAGCGGATCGCCGACTTCTTCGACAGCCGTGTCGAGGCCCAGGGCAAGCCGGCGTTCGTCCACCACCTCACGGGCTGGCCCCGCTCCGGGCTGCTCCGGTCCGTCTACCCCGAGGCGCGCTTCGTCCACGTCGTGCGCGATGGGCGGGCCGTCGCCAACTCGTGGCTGCAGATGGGCTGGTGGGACGGCTACCGCGGCCCGGACAACTGGTACCTCGGCCCGCTGTCGCGGGCGGACCAGGCCGAGTGGGAGGAGTCGGACCGCTCCTTCGTCGTGCTCGCGGGCCTCGGGTGGCGCATCCTCATGGATGCCATCGAGGAGGCGCGGGCGCTCGTTCCGGAGGGCCAGTGGCTGGACGTGCGGCTCGAGGACTTCATGGACGACCCGCGTGGCCGCACCAGGGAGGTCCTGGACTTCCTCGGCCTGGAGTGGACGCCGCAGTACGAGGCCGGTTTCGCCAGGCACACCTTCCAGGCCAGCAGGGGCGTGGCCTGGAAGCGCGACCTCAGCGCGGCGGACATCGCCGCCCTGGAGCACACCATCGCCAAGCCGCTCGCGGCCTACGGCTACGACCTGAGCCAGACGGCTCACGAGACCCTGTGAGGGGAGTCCAGATGACGCAGGATGTTGCTCTGCAGCCGGCCGCGGGGGCGGAGTCGTCGTCCACCACGTGCATGCTCTACGTGGTGCGGCACGGCACGACCACGATGAACGTGGAGAACCGCTACCGGGGCCGGTGCGACGTGCCGCTGGACGCCCAGGGCTACCAGGACGCGGTGGACGCCGCGCGCCAGCTCTCCCACGTCGGTCTCACCGCGGTCTACACCGGAGGCCTGCGTCGCACGATCGCGACGGCCCAGATCATTGCCGACGAGGCCCGCATCCCCGACATCCGCGTGATGCACGGCCTGATCAACGTGGACTACGGCGCCTGGGAGGGTCTCACTGCCCAGGAGGCGGAGATGTACGACCCGGTCGCCTTCAAGCTCTACAAGACGGCCCCGTCGCAGGCGGTCTGCCCCAACGGCGAGCGGCTCCGGGACGCGCAGAAGCGCATGCTGGAGGCCCTGGGCATCATCGCCGCCCGCCACCCGGGCGAGAAGGTCGCCGTCATCTCCCACGCCGTGATGATCCGGTTGGCGGTGGCGGCGCTGGAGAACACCGAGGGGGAGCAGTGGCGCATTCCTGTCGGCCGCGGCTCGTACATGGCGATGGGCGCGCAGGACGGCCGCCTGTGGCTGGAACAGCTCCCGACCGGCACGGACGTCGACTGAGGGGATCGACGCGCGCGCTGCGGTGGAGAGCCGGGGGAAGCGAGAACCCCCAGGGCGGTCGCCCTGGGGGTTCTCCGATGTCGAGGAGACATCCGCTGTGTCCGGAGGGGGACTTGAACCCCCACGCCCGATAAAGGGCACTAGCACCTCAAGCTAGCGCGTCTGCCATTCCGCCACCCGGACAGGTGGTGTGCAGGCCCCTTGGGGAGTGCCTGCCGCGCGCCGGAACGATAGCACGCAGAGGGCGGCATCTCCGAACCGGCGCAGGCGGCAGACCCGCTGGGGCACCGAGCGGCCCGGTGCCTGCCTAGGGTGGGCGCATGCGTGACACGACCAGCCCGTCCGACGAGGTCGTCCGGATCTGCCAGGAGCTGATCCGGATCGACTCCACCAACTACGGCGATGGCACCGGCCCGGGGGAGCGCGAGGCGGCCGAGTACGTCGTGGGCCTCCTGCGTGAGGTGGGGCTCGAGCCCACCGTCATCGAGAGCGAGCCCGGGCGCACCAGCGTGGTCGTGCGGCTCGAGGGGGAGGACCGGGGCCGCCCCGCGCTGTGCCTGCACGGCCACCTCGACGTCGTGCCGGCGAACGCGGCGGACTGGCAGGTCGACCCGTTCAGCGGCGAGCTGCGCGACGGGTGCGTCTGGGGCCGCGGCGCCGTCGACATGAAGGACATGGACGCGATGATCCTCGCGGTCGTGCGCCACCTCGCCCGCACCGGCACGCGCCCCTCCCGGGACGTGGTCGTCGCGTTCTTCGCCGACGAGGAGGCCGGCGGGGTCCACGGGTCGCACTACGCGGTCGACCACCACCCCGAGCTCTTCGACGGCGTGACCGAGGCGATCAGCGAGGTCGGCGGCTACAGCGTCACCGTGCCCTCGGCCGAGGGCGCTGAGCCGACGCGCGCCTACCTGCTGCAGACCGCCGAGAAGGGCATCGCCTGGCTGCGGCTGCACGCCCACGGCCGGGCCGGTCACGGCTCGGTCCCCAACGGGGAGAACGCCATCGTCCGTCTCGCGGAGGCGGTCTCCCGCATCAGCGCCCACCCGTGGCCGCGCGAGTACATCGCCTCCGTCCGCTCGCTGCTCGACGGACTGAGCGAGATCACCGGCACCCCCTGGTCCGACGACGACGCCGACGACCTCCTGGCCCACCTCGGCGGGGCGCAGGGGTTCGTGCGCGGCACCCTCCAGGACACGGCCAACGTGACCATGGCCAGCGCCGGCTACAAGCACAACGTGATCCCCCAGTCGGCGACCGCCGCGGTGGACTGCCGCTTCCTGCCCGGGCACGAGGACACGCTGATGGCGACCATCCGTGAGCTGGCGGGGGAGCACGTGGAGGTCGAGGTCGTCCACCGCGACATCGCCCTCGACGCGCCGTTCAGCGGCGACCTCGTCGCGGCGATGACCGCGGCGCTCGAGGCGGAGGACCCGGCGGCTCGCGTCCTGCCGTACTGCCTCTCGGGCGGCACCGACAACAAGGCCTTGAGCAGGCTGGGGATCACCGGCTACGGGTTCGCGCCGCTGCGCCTGCCGGCCGATCTCGACTTCGCGCCCATGTTCCACGGCATCGACGAGCGGGTGCCGGTGGACGCCCTGGAGTTCGGCACCAAGGTCCTGCACCGCCTGCTGCTGGCCTGCTGAGACCCGTCCCTCGGGCCCCGGCCCCACGCCCGTGTGGGCGGGAGTCAGGCGGTCCTCGTGGCCCGGATGATCTTGCGGCGCAGCCAGGTCCGCTGGATGCCGCCGATGTAGACGCGGGTGCGGTGGAGCTCCCAGTGGCCGTACTCCGCGTGGTCCGCGAGCGTCCTTCGGATGTCCGCCCGGGAAACGTCTCGGGTGAACTTCAGGACGCGGTACTCGTACTCAACCATCGTCCGCCATTCTCACCCAGAACCCGCTACGGTCGGGGCATGACCGCCGATCCGCGTGCCGCGCTGGCCACCTTGATGTCCGCGTTCGAGCGGCACCTCGAGGCATCCGCGTCGAAGAGGGGAGAGGACGACCCCACCGTCCTGGCGGCATACGAGGACCTGGCCGACGCCTTCGAGACCTATGACGAGGCGCTCCTCGCCGCCTACGGTGAGATGACCCCGCTGGAGATCTACGACGACTCCGACGACGAGGAGATCGACGACCACTCCGACGAGGACGGTGACGGCGGGCTGTACTCCGGTCTCGACGACAGCGACTACGACGAGGACGACGAGGACGCGTCCGCTCGCTAGGCGGACTCCGCCAGGCGGACCAGCCCGGCTCCGAACCTCGCTAGCCGGACACCTCGTCGAGGGCCGCGACCAGCTCCTCGGGGAGCACCAGGCCATCGCTGGCGAGGGCCGTCTTCAGCTGCGCGGTGGTGCGGGCACCGACGATCGGGCTCACCACGCCGGGACGGTCGCGGACCCACGCCAGGGCGACCTCGGCGGGGCTGACCCCCAGGCCCTGCGCGGCGATGGCGAGGGCCTCGACGATGCCGGCGCTGCGGTCGTCGAGGTAGCGCGCGGTGAAGCGCGGGAAGTCGCGGGACGCGGCGCGCGAGTCGGCGGGGATGCCGTGGCGGTACTTGCCGGTGAGGACGCCCCGGCCCAGCGGTGACCACGGGAGGATGCCGAAGCCGAGCGCCTGGGCGGCACCGAGGAGGTCCTGCTCGGGGTTCCGGTTGAGCAGCGAGTACTCGACCTCGTTGGCGACGAGCGGCACCCGAGCCTGCTCCAGCAGGGTGAGGGCGCGGGCGCTCTGCCAGCCGGAGTAGTTCGACACCCCCACGTAGCGGGCGCGGCCGGTGTTGATGGCCCACTCCAGCGCCGAGAGCGTCTCGGTCAGCGGGGCCTCGTCGCTCCAGGTGTGCACCAGCCACAGGTCGACGTGGTCGGTCGCGAGCCGCTCCAGCGAGGTGTCGAGCTGGCTGAGCAGGCTGAACCGCGAGGTGTCGACGACCCGGGCGCCGGAGCGGCGGGAGATCCCCGCCTTGGTGCAGATGACGACCTCGTCGCGCCCCACCTCCTCGTCGATGAGCCGGCCGAGGAACTCCTCGGAGGCGCCGTCGGAGTAGCCGTGCGCGGTGTCGACGAGGGACCCGCCGGAGGAGAGGAACGTGCGCAGCTGCTCGCCGGCCGTCTCGAAGTCGGTGCTGCGGCCCCAGGTCATGGTGCCGAGGGCCAGGCTGGACACCGAGAGCCCCGAGGTGCCCATTCGTCTGTGGCGCATGTCTCCGTACGCTATCTGCACGGCACGGCCGGCCCGTGGCGGCCCGCCGATAGCCTGCGGGCCATGGATCTCGGCGTGAACCTCGGCTACTTCGGCATGGGCATGGACGCGGACAACGTGGCGGTGGCCCAGGAGGCGGACCGCCTGGGGTATGCCGTGGCGTGGGTCGCGGAGGCCTACGGCTCCGATGCGCCCACCGTGCTGTCGTGGGTGGGCGCCCGGACCGAGCGGATCGACCTGGGCGCGGCCGTCATGCAGATCCCCGCGCGCACCCCGGCGATGACGGCGATGACGGCGGCGACCCTGGACACCCTCTCCGGGGGGCGGTTCCGGCTCGGGCTCGGCGTGTCCGGCCCGCAGGTGAGCGAGGGCTGGCACGGCGTGCCGTTCGCCGCACCGCTCGGCCGCACCAGGGAGTACGTCGACATCGTGCGGATGGCGCTGCGCCGGGAGTCCGTCGCCTACCAGGGCAGGCACTTCACCCTGCCCCTGCCCGACGGGCCGGGCAAGGCCCTGAAGCTGACCATCCGCCCGCCCCGGCCGGAGCTGCCGGTCTACCTCGCCGCGGTCGGGCCCAGGAACCTCGAGCTGGCCGGCGAGATCGCGGACGGATGGCTGGCGATCTTCTTCAGCCCGGAGCACTCCGGCGACCTCGTGGAGTCGGTCGCCGCCGGTGCGCGCCGCGCAGGCAGGGGGACGCCACAGAACCCGCTGGACGGCTTCGACATCTGCCCCACCGTGCCCGTCTGCATCACCGACGACGTCGAGGCCGCTGCGGCCGCCGTGAGCGGCTACGCAGCGCTGTACATCGGCGGGATGGGCTCGCGCGAGAAGAACTTCTACAACCGGCTCGCCTGCAGGATGGGGTTCGAGGACGCCGCCGCGCGGGTGCAGGACCTCTACCTGGCCCGTCAGCACCGTGACGCCGCGGCGGCGGTGCCCTTCGAGTTCATCGACTCCACGTCCCTGATCGGCCCGCGGGAGCGAATCCGGGAGCGGCTGCGGCGTTACGCCGACGCCGGGGTGGGTACCCTCTCTGTCGCCCCCTTCGCGGCCACGCTGGACGACCGGCTCCACGTGGTGCGCACGATGGCCGAGCTCATGGAGGAGACCGGCCTGTCCCATGAGGCGTCCCCCCAGACGTCCCACGAGACGCCCCACCCGACCTCGATCCCGGCGGAGCCGCAGTGACGACCCTGACCTACCTCGACGCGATCATCCTCGGCATCGTCGAGGGGCTGACCGAGTTCCTCCCGGTCTCCTCGACGGGCCACCTGACCGTGACCGAGAAGCTGCTCGGCCTGCCGGTCGACGCCCCCGCCGTGACGGCGTACACCGCGATCATCCAGCTCGGTGCCATCGCCGCGACCTTCCTCTACTTCGCGAAGAAGATCGCCCGGCTGTTCATGGCGTGGGTCCGCGGCCTCACCGGCGACGAGGGTCGGAAGAACCCCGACTACACCCTCGCGTGGGCCGTCATCGTGGGGTCCCTTCCGGTGGGGGTCGTGGGTTTCGCGCTGAAGGACGTCATCGAGGGCCCGCTGCGCTCGCTGTGGGTGGTGGCCGCGGCCCTGCTGCTGTGGAGCGGCGTGATGTGGTTCGCCGAGCACCGTCACGACCAGCTCGAGCGTGCTGGTGTCCACCGCGGGGAGCACGACCTCACCGTCCGCGACGGCCTGGTGATCGGCCTCGTCCAGTGCTTCTCGCTCATCCCGGGCGTCTCCCGCTCCGGCGCGACCATCTCCGCCGGGCTGCTGCGCGGCATCGACCGGGTGACCGCGACCGAGCTGTCGTTCTTCATGGCGATCCCCGCGCTGACCGCGGCCGGAGTGTTCCAGGCCGTCCAGCAGCGCGAGGACCTCGTCGTGCTCGGCGCCGGGCAGATGGCCGTGGGCATCGTCGTCGCGTTCGTCGTGGCCTACGCCTCGATCGCCTGGCTCCTGCGGTTCGTCGCGACGAACTCCCTGCGCCCCTTCGTCTGGTACCGGGTGGGCCTGGGGATCCTGATGGTCGGCCTGCTCGTGACCGGGACCGTGTCGGCGACCTGACGGAGCCCGCGACCTGACGGAGCCCGCGACCTGACCAGAGACCCCCGGGGCCACGCCGTCGGGAGCGCCGGCTGCTAGAGCCAGCCGGACCGGCGGAAGGCGCGGTAGAGCCCGGTGCAGGCGACAGCCATGACGGCGAGGATCACGAAGTAGCCGAACCGGAACTCGCTGTCACCGATGCCGATGCTGGCGGTCAGCTCCGGCATGTAGTCGAAGTTCATGCCGTAGATGCCCGCCACCATGGTCGGCACCGCCGCGATGGCGACCCACGCCGAGATCTTGCGCATGTCGCTGTTCTGCTGCACCGAGATCTGGGCGAGGTGGGCGCTGAGCACGTCTGTCAGCAGCCGGTCGTAGGTCTCCACGTGGTCGATCACCCGGAGCAGGTGGTCGGCGACGTCGCGCAGCAGCAGCCGGACCTCCTTGCTCGGCACCGGCGAGCGTGAGCCGTCGTGCAGCATCCGCAGCGGAGCGGCCAGGGGCACGGCCGCCCGCCGGAACTCCAGCACCTCGCGCTTGAGCCGGTAGATCGTCTGGGAGTCGACCCCGCGGTGACCTGCGAAGACCGCCTCCTCGATCTGCTCGAGGTCGTTCTGCAGCTCCAGGTCGACGGCCACGTAGGTGTCCACGATGGAGTCCATGATCGCGTGCAGCACCGAGATCTCGCCGTGCCGCAGCAGGTCGGGGTTCGCCTCGAGCCGGTGGCGGACCGCAGCGAGCGGGTTGGCCTCACCTTTGCGGACCGTCACGACGAACCGGTCGCCGAGGAAGACCATCACCTCGCCCGTCTCGACGTCGGAGGTCTCCTCGAGGTACCTCAGCGTCTTCAGGACCACGAAGATCGTGTTGTCGTAGAGCTCCACCTTCGGACGCTGGTTGCCCTTGACGGCGTCCTCCACCGCGAGGGGGTGGAGCTGGAGCTCGTCGTTGACCAGGTCGAACTCGGCGTCGGTGGGGTCCTTCAGCCCGATCCAGAGGAAGTCGCGCGTGTCGGTCTCCGCGCGCAGCGCGTCCAGCTCGTCGCTGAGGTCACCACAGCGCACGCGTTGGCCGTCGCGGTAGACGGCCTGGTCGACGATCACAGGCGCTACTCCACCACGTCGACACCGCGTTCGCACGCACCGACGACGTAGAGTGCGGCCGTGCCCATCTGCCTGCTCGTCCGCCACGGTCACTCCTCCGCGAACGCCGACGGGATCCTGGCGGGCCGGTTGCCCGGCATCCACCTCGACGCCACCGGCCAGGAGCAGGTGCAGGCCCTCGCCGCCCGCTTCGCCGGCCTCGACGTCGCCCACGTCGTGAGCAGCCCCCTCGAGCGCTGCCTGGAGACGGCCGTGGTGCTGGCCGCGGCCGTCGCGGTGCCCCGCGAGGTGGCCACCGACCTCGGCCTGTGGGAGTGCGGCTACGGCGCCTGGACCGGGCGCGCGCTGAAGGAGCTCGTGGACGAGCCACTGTGGCGGACCGTGCAGGACCAGCCCAGCGCCGCGAGGTTCCCCGACCACTCGGAGCATGCCGCGGAGAGCCTCCTGGCCATGGGGCACCGCGCGGTCGACACCGTCCGTCGCATCGACGCCGAGGTCGAGTCCGAGCACGGACCGCACGCCCTCTGGGTGGCGGTCACCCACGGCGACGTCATCAAGGCCGTCCTCGCGGACGCGGCCGGCAGCCACGTCGACCACTTCCAGCGGTTCCGGGCCGACCCGGCGTCGGTGTCGGTCGTCCACTACACCCCACGCCGCCCCTTCCTGGTGACGGCGAACGACACCGGGTCGGACCTCGCGCGGTTCGTGCCGCCCCCGTCGACGGAGGTGCCGGAGGGGGACGCCGCCATCGGTGGCGGGGCAGCCACGGCCGGCGACCGGCGTTAGAGTGCCCGCATGTCGGTGACTGAGTTCGACCCGCCGGACCGCTTCGTGGCGGGAACGGTCGGCCCGCCCGGCCAGCGCACCTTCTTCCTGCAGGCCAGCGAGGGGCGGCGGCTGTCGTCCGTGTCGCTGGAGAAGCAGCAGGTGAGCGTCCTCGCCGACCGGATCAACGACATCCTCGACAGCTATGCGGGAGGGGCGGGCGGCGACCACGCCGCTGCGGAGGTCGAGGACAACGCGCCCCTCGACACCCCGATCGAGGACGAGTTCCGCGTGAACACCCTGAGCCTGGGCTGGGACGACGAGCGCAGCGTCGTCGTCATCGAGTGCCTCGACCGCGACCCGGACGAGGACGGCGAGGAGGCCACGGACGACCCGCTGGTGCCCGCCGAGCCCCGACTGATCCGGGTGGTCCTCAGCCCGGCGCGCGCCAGAGCCTTCGCGCGACGCTGCCAGTCCGTGGTCGCCGCCGGTCGGCCACCCTGCCCGTTCTGCGGCGGACCGATCGACGCCGGCGGCCACATCTGCCCACGTGCCAACGGGTACCGGCGCTGAGCCAGCCGAACGCCCTCGACCTGCTCAGCCAGGGTGAGGTGGCGGTCGTCGGCCGCCTCGCCCAGGCGTCGAACCACGCCTTCCTGGTCACCGTGACGGCCGGTGGGACCTCCTTGGCCGCGATCTACAAGCCGGTCTCGGGGGAACGGCCGCTGTGGGACTTCCCGGACGGCACCCTCGCGGGTCGCGAGACCGCCGCCTACCTCATCTCCGCCGCCGGCGGCTGGGACGTCGTCCCGGAGACCGTGCTGCGCCAGGGCCCCCGGGGGGTGGGGTCCCTCCAGCGGTGGGTCGGCGACCCCTACGCCGACCCGGAGTACGTCGTCGACGTGGTGGCGCCGGACGCGGTGCCGGACGGCTGGGTGCCGGTCCTGCGCGGGGAGGGGGAGCGCGGCGACCCGGTCGTCGTGGTGCACGAGGACTCCCCGGCCGTGGCCGCGGTCGCCGTGTTCGACGCGGTGATCAACAACAGCGACCGCAAGGGCTCTCACCTCGTGCGCGAGGCCGGAGGTGTCCGCGGCTTCGACCATGGCGTCAGCCTCCACGTCGACGACAAGCTGCGAACCGTGCTGTGGGGTTTCGCGGGCCGGCCGCTCCCCGAGGTGGAGCTGGACAGGCTCCGCCGGCTCGACGAGGCGCTGGCCGGCACCGCCGGGCGCAGCGCGCTCCACAGCGAGCTGGCCACGCACCTGACGGCAGCGGAGCTGGACGCGCTGGGCGCCCGCGTCCGCCGCCTGCTCGCCCTCCCGGCATACCCACTGCCGGGCGAGGGGTGGCCGGCCATCCCGTGGCCGCCCCTGTGACCGGCGCACGTAGGCTTCCCCTGTGATCTCCTGGCCCGCCCCCTTCCTTCCCGCTGTGCCCGGCTCCGGGCTGCCAGTCCGGGTGTACGACACCTCCACGGGGACGGTAAGGCCCGTCGCCCCGGGCCCGACGGCCCGGATGTACGTCTGCGGGATCACGCCCTACGACGCGACCCACCTCGGCCACGCCGCGACCTACGTGACCTTCGACGTCCTGGGCCGGGCGTTGCGCGACGCCGGTCACCAGGTCGAGTACGTCCAGAACATCACCGACGTCGACGACCCGCTGATCGAGCGGGCCGAGCGCGACGGCCTGCACTGGGAGCACCTCGCCACCGCCGAGGTCGCGCTGTTCCGCGAGGACATGACCGACCTCGGCATCATCCCGCCCGACCACTACATCGGCGTCGTCGAGAGCATCCGCCCCATCGCCGCGGCCGTGGGCGAGATGCTGGACCGTGGCGTCGCCTACCGGGTGTCGACGCCCGGGGCCGCCGGGGACGACATCTACTTCGACCTCTCGACCGAGCCCGGGTTCGGCTCGGTGTCGAACTGGACCCGCGAGCAGATGATGGCCGTCTTCGCCGACCGCGGTGGTGACCCCGAGCGGCCGGGCAAGCGCGATGCCCTCGACCCGCTGCTGTGGCGCGCCGCCCGTGACGGCGAGCCCTGGTGGGAGAACGAGCGGCTCGGAGCCGGCCGGCCCGGCTGGCACATCGAGTGCAGCTGCATCGCCCTGGAGTTCCTGGGCATGGCCTTCGACATCCAGGGCGGCGGCAGCGACCTCATCTTCCCGCACCACGAGATGAGTGCGGCGCAGGCCGTGGCCCTGACGGGGAAGCGACCCTTCGCCCGCACCTACGTCCACCAGGCGATGGTCGGCCTCGACGGCGAGAAGATGAGCAAGTCCAAGGGCAACCTGGTGCTGGTCTCGAAGCTGCGCGCGGATGGTGTCGACCCGATGGCCATCCGGCTCGCCCTCCTGGCCCAGCACTACCGGACCGACTGGGAGTGGACCGACGACTGCCTGGTGCGGGCCGAGAGGCGACTGGCGACGTGGCGCTCCGCGCTGTCCGTCAACGCGGGCCCCGGCGCCGACGCGACGCTGGCGCGGGTCCGCGAGCTGCTCGCGGACGACCTCGACACCCCCGGCGCCCTTGCGGCGGTGGACCGCTGGGCCCACGAGTGCCTCACTCGCGGCGGGACCGACATCGCCGCGCCGGGGATCGTCGCGCGGATGCTGGACGCCCTGCTCGGGGTCCGGGTCTGACTCGGAGCCGCGTCTGGTCAGCGGGGGTCGGTCGGCCGCGTCTGGTCAGCCGGAGCCGATCAGCCGCGTCTGGTCAGCCGGGGCCGGTCGGCCCGCTGGGGCCGTCCTGGCCCCGCCGGCGCAGGTAGCGCTCGAACTCGCGGGCGATCGCGTCACCGGTGGCCTCGGGGAGGTCCGCGGTGTCCTGGGCCTCCTCGAGCGACTGGACGTACTCCGCCACCTCGTCGTCGGTCTCGGCCAGCTCGTTGATGCCGCGCTCCCAGGCCCGGGCGCTCTCGGGCAGGTCACCGTGGGGGATGGGCGAGTCGAGGAGCTCCTCGAGCTTGGAGATCAGCCCGAGGGTGGCCTTGGGGGAGGGGGAGTGCCCGGCGTAGTGCGGCACGGCAGCCCAGCAGGAGATGGACTGCAGGCCCGCCTGGGTCGCGGCGTCGGCCAGCACGCCGACGATGCCGGTTGGCCCTTCGTACTTGCTGGGCTCGAGGTCGTAGCGGTGCAGCACGTCGTCGCTGTCGGAGGTCGCGGTGACAGGGATGGGCCGGGTGTGGGCGACGTCGGCCATCAGCGCGCCGAGGGTGAAGACGGTGCTCACGCCGGCCTGCTGGGCGAACTCCATGAGCTCGATGGTGAAGGCCCGCCAGCGGAACGACGGCTCGATGCCCTGCACGAGGATGACGTCGCGGTCGATGCCGGGCGTCGTGGCGAGCAGGACGCGGGTCGTGCGCCAGCTGACCCGGCGGCGGCCCTCGTCGAGCACCACGCGCGGCCGGTTGACCTGGAAGTCGTAGTAGTCCTCCGGGTCGAGGGCCGCGATCGGCTCGGCGTCCCAGATGTCGATGAGGTGGTCGACTGCGGCGGTGGCTGCCTCACCGGCGTCGTTCCACCCCTCGAAGGCAGCGATCATCACGGGGTTGCGCAGCTCTGGCAGGTCCTCGAGCTCGATCACGCACTGCCTCCCGGTTGTTCCTGCTGACCTGCCCAGCCTACGGAATGCGGCCCCAGCGGGAAGGGGTGGTCTCAGTAGACTCGCCGGGAACCCTCGTCAACCGTGAAGGCAGACAACAGTGAGCAGCCGCTCCGACCTCTTCCGCAGCACCCTGGGCACCCGCGTCCTCGTGGCCGACGGCGCCATGGGCACCATGCTCCAGGCCGCCGACCCGTCGCTGGACGACTTCGAGGGCTACGAGGGGTGCAACGAGGTCCTCAACGTCACTCGGCCCGACATCGTCCGGTCGGTGCACGACGCCTACCTCGAGGTCGGCGTGGACGCCGTCGAGACCAACACGTTCGGCGCCAACCTCGCCAACCTCGGCGAGTACGACATCCCGGACCGGATTCTCGAGCTCGCCGAGGCCGGTGCGCGCATCGCCCGCGAGGCAGCCGACCACTGGAGCACCGAGGAGAAGCCGCGGTTCGTGCTCGGCTCGATGGGGCCGGGCACCAAGCTGCCCTCCCTGGGGCATGCCCCGTATGCCGCGCTGCGGGACGCGTACGCGGAGCAGGCCCACGGGCTGATCGCCGGCGGTGCCGACGCGTTCCTCATCGAGACGTCCCAGGACCTCCTTCAGGCCAAGGCCGCCGTGGTCGGCTGCAAGCGCGCCCTCGCCGAGACCGGCGGCTCCCTGCCCGTCCTCGTCCAGGTCACGGTCGAGACCACGGGGACGATGCTGCTCGGCTCGGAGATCGCGGCGGCGCTCACGGCCCTCGAACCGCTCGGGATCGACGCGATCGGGCTGAACTGCGCGACCGGCCCGGCCGAGATGAGTGAGCACCTGCGCCACCTGTCCCGCCACGCGGGCATCCCGGTCACGTGCATGCCGAACGCCGGGCTGCCGGTCCTGACGAAGGACGGTGCGGCCTACCCGCTGGGCCCCGAGGAGCTCGCGCGGGCCCACACCCAGTTCGTCGAGGAGTTCGGCCTCGCCCTCGTCGGTGGCTGCTGCGGCACGACGCCCGAGCACCTCCGCCAGGTGGTCGCGGCGGTCGGTGGCGCCACTGTCAAGGACCGCCGGCCGCGGTCCGAGGCGTCCGTGGCCTCGCTCTACCAGTCGGTGCCGTTCCGCCAGGACGCGTCGTACCTGTCGATCGGTGAGCGCACCAACGCCAACGGCTCCAAGGCGTTCCGCGAGGCGATGCTCGAGGGCCGCTGGGACACCTGCGTCGAGATCGCCCGCGACCAGACCCGGGACGGCGCGCACCTGCTCGACGTCTGCGTCGACTACGTGGGCCGCGACGGGGTCGACGACATGAAGAACGTCGTGAGCCGTCTCGCCACCTCCAGCACCCTGCCCCTGGTGCTCGACTCCACCGAGCCCGCGGTCATCGAGGCAGGGCTCGAGATGCTCGGCGGCCGGGCCGTCATCAACTCGGTGAACTTCGAGGACGGCGACGGCCCGGACTCGCGCTACCAGCGGATGATGCGGCTCGTCCGGGAGCACGGCGCCGCGGTCGTCGCGCTGACGATCGACGAGGAGGGGCAGGCCCGCACCCGCGACACGAAGGTCGCGATCGCGTCCCGACTCATCGACGCCCTGACCGGTGAGTGGGGCATGCGCACCGCCGACATCATCGTCGACGCCCTGACCTTCCCGATCGCCACCGGCCAGGAGGAGACGCGGCGCGACGGCCTCGAGACGATCGAGGCGATCCGGGAGATCAAGCGCCGCTACCCGGAGGTGCAGACCACGCTCGGTGTCTCGAACGTCTCGTTCGGCCTGTCGCCGGCGGCCCGGATCGTGCTGAACTCCGTCTTCCTGCACGAGTGTGTCAAGGCGGGGCTGGACTCCGCCATCGTGCACGCAGCGAAGATCCTGCCGATGAACCGGATCCCCGACGAGCAGCGCGACGTCGCGCTCGACCTGGTCTACGACCGGCGGCGCGAGGACTATGACCCGCTCGAGCGGTTCCTCGAGATCTTCTCCGGGGTGGACGCCGCCTCGATGCGCGCGTCGCGGGCCGACGAGCTGCTCGCGCTCCCGCTCGACGAGCGCCTCGCCCGCCGCATCATCGACGGGGAGCGCAAGGGGCTCGAGGAGGACCTCCAGGCTGCCCTCGACCGGGGCACCGGGCCGCTCGACATCATCAACGACCACCTGCTCGAGGGCATGAAGACCGTGGGAGAGCTGTTCGGCCGCGGGGAGATGCAGCTGCCGTTCGTGCTGCAGTCGGCCGAGACGATGAAGGCCGCCGTGGCCTACCTCGAGCCGTTCATCGAGGAGCAGCTCGGGGGCGGCAAGCGTGAGGCGAAGGCGCGGGTCCTGCTCGCCACCGTCAAGGGCGACGTGCACGACATCGGCAAGAACCTCGTCGACATCATCCTGTCCAACAACGGCTACGAGGTCGTCAACCTGGGGATCAAGCAGCCCATCTCCGAGATCATCCGTGCCGCCGACGAGCACGACGTCGACGCGATCGGGATGTCGGGCCTGCTCGTGAAGTCCACGGTGGTCATGAAGGAGAACCTCGAGGAGCTCAACTCCCGCGACATGGCGGCCAGGTGGCCGGTCCTGCTCGGCGGTGCCGCCCTGACGCGCGCCTACGTCGAGAACGACCTCGCCGAGATCTACCAGGGCGAGGTCCGCTACGCCCGGGACGCCTTCGACGGCCTGCGGCTGATGGACGCCATCGCCCTGGCCAAGTCGAGCCCGGGCTTGGAGCTCAGGGACGCGCTGCCCGAGCTGCGCCCGCGCCGGGTGCGCCAGGTCGCCCAGGACCTCGACGATGCCGCCACCAGCGACACCACCCGCTCCGACGTCACCGCCGACAACACCATTCCCTCCCCACCCTTCTGGGGGACCCGCGTCGTCAAGGGCGTCGCGCTGGCTGACTACACGGCCTACCTCGACGAGCGGGCCACCTTCCTCGGCCAGTGGGGGCTCAAGCCGGGCCGCGGCAAGGACGGCGTCTCCTACGACGAGCTCGTCGAGACCGACGGGCGGCCGCGCCTGCGGATGTGGCTGGACCGGATCAAGACGGACGACCTCCTCGAGGCTGCGGTCGTCTACGGCTACTTCCCCTGCTACAGCGAGGGCAACGACCTCGTCGTGCTGTGGCACGAGACCGGCCCCGACGGGCAGGCCGAGGGCACCGAGCGGGTGCGCTTCACCTTCCCGCGCCAGCGGCGCGACCGCCGGCTGTGCCTGGCCGACTTCTTCAAGACCCACGACCGGTATGCCGCGGACGGCGTCCCCGACGTCGTCGCCTTCCAGCTCGTCACCATGGGCTCGAAGGTGGCGGGCGCCACCGCCGAGATGTTCGCGGCCGACGCCTACCGCGACTACCTCGAGCTGCACGGGCTCTCCGTGCAGCTGACCGAGGCCCTGGCGGAGATGTGGCACGCCCGCGTCCGTGACGAGCTCGGCTTCGCCGACGAGGACAGCCCGGAGCTGGCGGAGATCCTGCGCCAGAGGCACCGTGGCTCGCGCTACTCCTTCGGCTACCCCGCCTGCCCCGACCTCGAGGACCGCGCCAAGCTGGTCGAGCTGCTCGAGCCGGAGCGGGTCGGCGTCTCGCTGTCGGAGGAGCTCCAGCTGCACCCGGAGCAGTCCACCGACGCGCTCGTCGTCCACCACCCGGAGGCCAAGTACTTCAATGCCGGCTGAGCGTCCCTCGACGACCACCGCCCCCGCCCGCGGCGGCGCGCTGCCCGCCGCCGTGTTCTGGGACATGGACGGCACCCTGGTCGACACCGAGCCCTACTGGATCAAGGCCGAGCACGCGATCGTGGAGGCCCACGGCGGTGTGTGGAGTGACGAGTACGCCCACCAGCTGGTCGGCAACGACCTGATGGTCTCCGCGGAGTTCATCCGCGCGCACTCGCCGGTGTCGCTGACGCCCGTCGAGATCATCGAGGACCTGCTGAAGCGCGTCATCACCCAGGTGCGCGAGCACGTGCCGTGGCGCCCGGGTGCCCGGGAGCTGCTCGACGACCTCGGGGCCGCGGGGGTGCCCTGTGCCCTGGTGACGATGTCGTGGCGGTCGCTGGCGGACGCCGTGCTGGACGCCCTCCCGCCGGGGAGCTTCGCGGCCGTCATCACCGGCGACGAGGTCGAGCACGGCAAGCCCCACCCCGAGCCCTACCTGGCGGCGGCACGCGCGCTGGGCGTGGAGGTGGTCGACTGCGTGGCCATCGAGGACTCGCCCACCGGGGTGCGCTCCGCGGTGGACGCGGGCGTTCCCACCCTGGCAGTGCCCCACGTCGTGCCGGTGCCGATCATCGACGGCGCGGTGCAGGTGCCCTCCCTGCGGGGCCTGGCGGCCGGCGACCTCTCCACGATCTTCGTGGGGCGCTGACCGCGTCGGTCCCGGAGCGGAGGGCTGCCGGGCGCGTCAGTCGTCGGCCTTCTCGGCCTCACCCGAGCGGCGTGGGTCCAGGGCGAGGGCGGAGGCGTGGTCGGGCAGCGGCGGGGGAGTGCCACCCCAGGCCGGACAGAGGGCACGGTGGTCGCACCAGTCGCACAGGCGCGAGGTGCTCGGCCGCCAGTCACCGGTCTCCGCGGCGCGCTGGATGGCGGCCCACAGGGCCTTGACCTTGCGCTCGGTGGCGAGCAGGTCCGCCTCGTCGGGGCTGTAGCGCACGGTCTCGCCGTTGCCGAGGTAGACCAGCTGCAGCATGCGGGGGACCTCGCCCCGCAGCCGCCAGAGCACGAGCGCGTAGAACTTCATCTGGAACAACGCCTTGCCCTCGAACAGCTCGGACGGCGAGCGGCCGGTCTTGTAGTCGACCACCCGCATCGCGCCGCCCGGGGCGATGTCGAGGCGGTCGACGTACCCGCGCAGGACGAGGCCGTCGACGTCCGCCTCGACGTAGAGCTCCCGCTCGGCGGGCTCGAGCATGGTCGGGTCCTCGAGGGTGAACCAGCGCTCGATGAGCGCGGTGGCCTCGGAGTACCAGGAGTCGTGCGAGGGCAGCGCCTCGTCGAGGTCGTCGACCAGCGCCGCGAGCGCCGGCTCGGCCTCCTTCAGCGCCGCCCACTCCGGAGCCACCAGGGCCGCCGCCGCCTCGGGGGTGCGCTGCTCGGCGGGGAGGTCGAAGAGCCGCTCGAGCACCGCGTGGACGAGGGTGCCGCGGGCCGCCGCCGGGCTCGGCGGGGCCTCCAGCCGGTCGATGACGCGGAACCGGTAGAGGAGGGGGCACTGCATGAAGTCCGAGGCCCGGCTGGGCGAGAGAGCGGCGACCATGCAGCGCACTCTAGAAGAGCGCCCTGACATAGGGTCGTCTGCATGGAGCCGAGCCAGCGCCGCCCCGGTCTGAGAGTGGGGAGCGTCGCCGGCGTCCCGGTCTTCATCGGTGGCAGCTGGGTGGTGATCGCGCTCGTCCTCATCGCCCTGATCGGCCCCTCCACCGCTGCCCAGCGACCGGACCTCGGGGTGCTGGCCTACGGCGTGGGTGCCTTCTACGCCGTGATGCTCCTGGCGGCGATCCTCGTGCACGAGGCCGCGCATGCCCTGGCGGCACGAGCCTTCGGCCTCCCGGTGCTGCGGATCGTCGCCGACCTGTGGGGCGGGCACACCGCGTTCGAGGCCGGCCGGTCGACGCCCCGCTCGTCGGCGGTGATCGCCGCGGTCGGCCCGCTCTCGAACGCCGCCCTCGCGCTGCTGGCGTGGGTGGCCCTCCCGGTCACGCCGGGCGGCATACCCAACGCCCTCGTCGAGGGCTTCGCGGTCCTCAACGCCGCGCTGGCTGCCTTCAACCTCCTCCCCGGGCTCCCGCTCGACGGCGGCCAGCTCGTCGAGTCCGCGGTGTGGGGCGCCACGGGCAGCCGCCCCCGCGGGATGGTGGTCGCCGGGTGGTGCGGCCGCGCGGTCACGGCCGTGGTGTTCGCGTGGTTCCTGGGCCGGCCGCTGCTGAACGGCCGCAGCCCGGACGTCTTCGACCTCCTCTGGGCCCTGTTCATCGCCTCGTTCATGTGGGCGGGGGCCTCGGCCGCGATCCGCGGCGGGCAGGCCCTGGCCGCGGTGAACCAGGTGCCGCTGGCCCAGGTGCTCCGCCCCGCCCTGCCTGCCGGGGCGGACGAGCGGCTCGACGCCGTCCTGGCCCGCTGGACCCCGGGTCAGGCGGTCGTCGTCTTCGACGGCCAGGGGCAGCCGGTCGCCCTGGTCGACCCCGAGGCGGTCGGGCACGTGCCGCCCGCCCGGTACGCCGAGACGGGCGTGGGCGCGGTCTCGAGCCCGCAGCCGAGGGGGTGGTCGGTCGAGTCGGACCCCGGTGCCGACATCGTCCCGGTGGTCACCGCGATGCAGACCGTGGGGGCCCCGCTCGTCGCGGTCACCCACCAGGGGCGCTTCCTCGGCGTGGTCTCGGCCGCCGACGTCAACCGGGCGCTCGAGCGCCTCTGACCCGGAACTAGACTGGCGCGCCATGACCAGCCCAGAGACTGCAGCGCCCGACCAGACCGGCCCGGTGGGAGCCGACCTGCGCCGCGGCGCCTTCTCGGTGGGGGAGCGGGTCCAGCTCACCGACCCCAAGGGCCGTCTGCACACGATCACCCTCGAGCCGGGCCGTGAGTTCCACACCCACCGCGGGCGCCTCGCCCACGACGACCTGATCGGCGCGCCCGACGGGTCCGTGGTCCGCAACACCGCCGGCGTGGAGTACCTCGCCCTCCGCCCGCTGCTCTCCGACTACGTCATGTCGATGCCACGCGGCGCCGCGGTCGTCTACCCCAAGGACGCCGGCCAGGTCGTCACCATGGCCGACATCTTCCCGGGGGCCCGGGTCGTGGAGGCAGGCGTGGGCTCCGGAGCGCTGTCGATGTCGCTGCTGCGGGCGGTCGGCGAGCACGGCCACCTGCACTCCTTCGAGCGCCGCGAGGACTTCGCCGACATCGCCCGCGGCAACGCCCGGGCCTTCTTCGGCGTCGACCACCCGGCCTGGCAGGTGACCGTCGGGGACCTCGTGGAGGAGCTGCCCGGAGCCGTCGAGCCCGGCACCATCGACCGCGTCGTCCTCGACATGCTCGCGCCGTGGGAGTGCCTCGAGGTCGTCGCCGGCGCCCTCCTGCCCGGAGGCGTGCTGATCTGCTACGTCGCCACCGCAACCCAGCTCTCGCGCGTCGCGGAGGCGATCCGCGACCACGGAGGCTTCACCGAGCCCGAGGCCTGGGAGTCCCTGGTGCGCGGCTGGCACCTCGAGGGGCTGGCGGTGCGCCCCCAGCACCGCATGCACGGCCACACCGGCTTCCTCATCACCACCCGCCGGCTCGCCCCGGGGGTCACCCCGCCCCTGCGCAAGCGTCGGCCGGCGAAGGGCGCCTACAGCGAGGACGGCGCGCCGAGCGCCGACGAGGGGCACTTCGGCCAGACGGGGGACTGGTCACCCGAGGACATCGGCGAGGTCACCCCTTCGGACAAGAAGGTCCGGCGTATCCGCCGATCTGTGACGCAAACCTCCACCACCTCCGAGTAGATCGGGGTTAGGGTCGGTTATCGGCCGCCGAAAGCGGTCGGACCTTCTTTCATGAGGGAGCCGACATGAGCGACAAGACGAGCCACGAGGGCCACTCCGGGACGGCTGACGAGCGGCGCCAGCACGAGCTGCTCGCCGAGGAGGTCGCGGCGCTGCGCCAGCGCCTCGCGGACTCCCCTGCCCGCTCGCGCGAGCTCGAGACCAAGGTGCTCCAGCTCCAGTCCAACCTCGCGACGATCTCCTCGCAGAACGAGCGGCTGGTCCGCACCCTCAAGGAGGCGCGCGAGCAGATCGTCACCCTCAAGGGCGAGGTGGACCGCCTCGCCCAGCCCCCGGCGGCCTACGGCATCGTGCTCGAGTCCTACGACGACGCGACCGTCGACATCCTCACGGGTGGCCGCAAGATGCATGTCGCCGTCAGCCCTGCCGTCGACCCCGCCGAGCTCTCGGCCGGCCGGGAGGTCCGGCTCAACGAGGCGATGAACGTCGTGGCCACCTGCGGCTTCGAGCGCACCGGCGAGGTCGTCATGATCAAGGAGCTGCTCGACGACGACCGCGTGCTCGTCGTGGCCCACGCCGACGAGGAGAGGGTCTGCCGCATCGCCGAGTCGCTGGTGGGCGAGCCGATCCGGGTCGGCGACGCCCTGATGCTCGAGCCCCGCTCCGGGTTCGTCTACGAGCGCATCCCCAAGGCCGAGGTCGCCGAGCTCGTCCTCGAGGAGGTGCCGGAGATCGACTACGAGGACATCGGGGGCCTGGCCGGCCAGATCGAGGCGATCCAGGACGCCGTCGAGCTGCCCTACCTGCACCCCGAGCTGTTCAAGGAGCACCAGCTCCGGCCGCCCAAGGGCGTGCTCCTCTACGGCCCGCCCGGTTGCGGCAAGACGCTCATCGCCAAGGCCGTCGCCAACTCGCTCGCCAAGCAGGTCGCGGCCAAGACCGGCCAGGAGGGGAAGTCCTACTTCCTCAACATCAAGGGCCCGGAGCTGCTCAACAAGTACGTCGGCGAGACCGAGCGGCACATCCGGCTGATCTTCCAGAGGGCCCGGGAGAAGGCCTCCCACGGCACCCCGGTCGTGGTGTTCTTCGACGAGATGGACAGCCTCTTCCGCACGCGCGGCTCCGGGGTGTCCTCCGACGTCGAGACCACGATCGTGCCCCAGCTGCTCTCGGAGATCGACGGCGTCGAGCGGCTCGAGAACGTCATTGTCATCGGCGCCAGCAACCGCGAGGACATGATCGACCCCGCGATCCTGCGGCCCGGCCGCCTCGACGTGAAGATCAAGATCGAGCGGCCCGACGCCGAGAGCGCCCGCGACATCTTCACGAAGTACCTCACCGCCGACCTGCCGCTGCACGAGCACGACCTCTCCGAGCACGGCGGCTCCCGCCAGGGCACGGTCGATGCCATGATCACGGCCGCGGTGGAGCGGATGTACTCCGAGATCGAGGAGAACCGGTTCCTCGAGGTGACGT
>NZ_DATBMI010000235.1:0-7317 GCF_036554925.1 Pedococcus sp. | reverse complement strand
CTGATCTTGTCGCGGACGTCGTTCTCCGGGAGCACCGTGTAGTTGACCGTGATGCCGGTCTCCTTGGTGAAGTGCTCCTCGGTGAGCTGCTGCAGGTCGACCATCTGCGGGTTGTTCACCATGAGCACGTTGATGCTGTCGGGGCCGCCGCCCCCGACGCCGCCGCCACCCCAGCCGGCACAGGCCGACAGGCTGAGTGCCACCCCCGTCGCCGCTGCCACGCCGGCCGCCCCGGCCGCCCTCCTGCGTCTGGCCATCAGCTCGTCCTCTCGTCGTCGATGTCGGACAGGTGCCTCTTTGATAGTGTGCTCATATGAGCGAGCCGCTGCACATCTGAGTAGGCTGCCCAGTAAAATGTCGCGTGTCGCACGTTGTCAATGGCGGGGTGCCGGCGGCGAGACGCGACAGCATGGCTGCATGGCCGGAAGGGAGCCCGTCGTGGCGGACCAGGGACCCGCGGAACTCGTGCTCATCGCGGCGGTCGCGCGACGCCACTACCTGCAGCAGCGGTCCAAGATCGAGATCGCCGAGGAGCTCGGCATCAGCCGGTTCAAGGTGGCCCGGCTGCTCGACGCGGCGCGCGAGATGGGCCTGGTCCGGATCGAGATCGCCCGGCAGGGCGCCCTCGACCTCGACCTGTCGGCCCAGCTGCAGGAGAGGTTCGGCCTCGCCCACGCCGTGGTCGTCGACGCCCCCGACCGCGACCCCGCGGCAGTGCGCCAGCAGCTGGGCGAGGCGGCGGCCCACCTGCTGCAGGAGGTCGTCACCGCCGACGACGTGCTGGGCCTGCCGTGGTCCCGCAACGTGCACGCCGTCGTGGCGGCTCTCGAGTCGCTCCCGCCGATCGAGGTCGTCCAGCTCTCCGGGGCCATCGCGCTCCCGGACTTCGACAGCAGCGCCGTCGACATCGTGCGCCGGGCGTCGCGCCTGGCCGGGGCCACATCGCACGTCTTCTACGCGCCCTTCGTGCTGGACGACGCCGCCAGCGCCGATGCCCTGCGCCGCCAGCCCGCGGTCGCGGAGGGGTTGGCCCGGGCGCGGGCCGTGACGCTGGCCGTCGTCGGCATCGGGCAGTGGGCCCCGGGCGAGTCGACGATCCACGACCTGCTCACCCCGCACGAGCAGCAGGAGCTCGCGGACGAGGGCGTCCTGGGGGAGCTGGCAGGAGTCTTCTTCGACCGCCAGGGGCGGGTGTGCCGCCCGGCCGTGGCCGAGCGGCTGGTGACCCTGGGCGAGGAGGCGCTGCGCGGCATACCGGAGGTCATCGCGGTGGTCTCCGGCTCCGCCAAGGAAGAGGCCGTGCACGCCGCCCTCCACGGCGGCCTGGTGCACAGCCTCGTCACCGACGCCGAGCTGGCGCGGGCGCTGCTCGACCACCCCTGAGCGGGCTCGCGGCCCTCCGCCTAGGGTTTGGCCATGGGAGCACACCCGCCAGTCCTCGCCATCGTCCAGGCCGGCGGGCAGGGCAGCCGCATGGACGTCCTCACCCGTGAACGCGCCAAGCCCGCACTGCCCTTCGCCGGGGCCTACCGACTGGTGGACTTCGTGCTCTCGAGCCTGAGCCACAGCGGGTTCGCCGACGTGTGGCTCTCCGTGCAGTACCAGGCGGGCTCGCTCGACCCGCACGTCTCCGGCGGTCGGCCCTGGGACCTCGACCGCACCCGCGGAGGCTTCCGGCGGGTCGTGCCGGAGCAGGGTGCCGGCAGTGCGGCGCAGTCCGGGTTCTCGCAGGGCAATGCCGACGACCTGCTGCGCATGCGCGACGACATCGCCCGCTCCGGGGCGGAGGTCGTCCTGGTCTCGAGCGCGGACCACGTCTTCGCCATGGACCTGGCCGCGCTGGTCGATGCGCATCTCGACTCCGGGGTTGACTGCACCATCGTCACAGCCGAGACGACCCGCGCCGAGGCCCGGCACAACGTGGTCGTCCACGCCACCCGCGCCGGCGTCGTGACGGGCGTGGACGTGAAGCCGAACCGGCCGGGCGCGACCACGGTGGCGACCGAGATCTTCGTCTACCGCGCGGGGGCGCTGCTGGCTGTGCTCGACGACCTGCGCCGCGAGCTCGCCCAGGTCGCCGACGGCGACGACAGCGGGCTGGGCGACTTCGGGGAGCACCTCCTCCCGCGGTTGGTCGAGAGGGGCACGGTCCGGGCCCACCCCATCGCCGGCTACTGGCGCGACGTCGGCCGGCCCGAGGCCTACCTGGCCGCGCACCGCGACCTCCTGGCCGGGCGGATCGACGCCCTCCGCGATCGGGCCCGCCCCGTCCTCACGCGCTCTCCGGACCTGCCCCCCGGCGTCGTCCGTGACGGTGCGGAGGTCTCCGACTCCGTGATCGGCCCCGGCAGCGAGGTCCGGGGTCGCGTGGTGCGGTCGGTGCTCGGCCCCGGCTCGGTCGTGCAGGCCGGCGCGGTGGTCGAGGACTCCGTGCTCTTCGGCGACGTCGTCATCGAGGCCGGCGCCGAGGTCCGCACGGCCATCGTCGACGACGCGGTGGTCGTCGGTCGGGGCGCACGCGTCGGCGGCGCACCCGCCTCGAACCGCCCGCGTGACAAGGACATCGCGCTCATCGGGCGCGAGAGCCGCATCGCCCGCAACGCGACCGTCCCCGCCGGGGCGCGGCTGGAGCCGGGCAGCCGGGCGTGACCTGGACTCTGCCGTGCCCCTGGGGGTTGGGGGCACGGCAGAGCCGAACTGGTCAGCCGCGCGCAGCGTGCTCCGCTGCCTGACGGGCTGAGTGGGCGCGGTCTGCGGCGTCGATGCCGGCGCGGCTGGAGAGGTCGACGCCCGCGGCCCGTGACCCCGCGACGGTCGCGCAGGCGGAGCCGACCAGCTTCGGGCTGACCCGCACGGCGAAGGCCTGGGCGTCGTGGATGGCGCCGTTGCCGTCGCTCATCCAGCTCGGCTGGGCGCACTCGGTGAGGACGTCGACCGTGGCCGTGCGGGCAATCGTCATTGAGGCCCCCCTGCTTCCCCGTTGCTGAGGCTGAATCTAGGCCCGGCGGGTGGCGGCGCGGGCGGGGCGATGGAGAACCCTTGCCAAACCCATACCTGCCGTATGCCGGGAGGTCACCAGGGCGCGACACGCGGGCACAACATGTGGTGAGCGCGTGTTGTCGGACCCCGCAGATATGGTGTGCAGCAGCTGGTCCGGGGCCGAGATCCATCGGCTCCGGGGCAAGAGGGAACCCGGTGCGACTCCGGGACTGCCCCGCAGCGGTGAGTGGAAACGACCGCCGTCACCAAGCACTGGACTTCCGGGTCTGGGAAGCGACGGCCAGTAGGTGCACCGGGTCGAGAGCGAGAGCTCGCGCCCGGCACGTCCACGAGTCCGAAGACCTGCCAGCGGCCGCGCGCACCCGTGCGCGGTGTGGTCGTGGCCTCGAGGGCGGGTCCCGCGACACTGCAGTGGGCGTTCCCCGGTGTGCCGGTGCCCGCCGCTGCGTGCTCGCCCCTCCCCGCGTGGCCCGGCCGTCCGGACCGCTCACGAGGAGAGCACGCATGACCCAGACCGAGGTGGAGTCGACCTCCACCACCCGCCGCGCGTCCATGCAGGTGCGCAAGCGCAGTGGCGACACCGAGCCCGTCGACGTGATGAAGATCGTCCGTGCCGTCGAGCGGTGGTGCCAGGACCTCGACGAGGTCGACCCGATGGCCATCGCCACCAAGACGATCAGCGGCCTCTACGACGGTGCCACGACCGCGGAGCTCGACCGGCTCTCGATCCAGACCGCCGCCGAGATGACGGCCAGCGAGCCCGAGTACTCCCGGCTCGCCGCCCGCCTGCTGTCGAACTACATCGACAAGGAGGTCCGGGGCCAGCAGATCGCGTCCTTCAGCCAGGCCGTGCGGCTCGGCCACCTCGAGGGTCTCATCGGCGACGCGACCGCGGCCTTCGTCGAGGCGAACGCCCGCAAGCTCGACCACGCCGTCGACACCGGCAACGACCGGCGGTTCGAGTACTTCGGGCTGCGCACGGTGTACGACCGCTACCTGCTGCGCCACCCCGAGACCCGCGCCGTCATCGAGACCCCGCAGTACTTCCTGCTCCGGGTCTCCTGCGGCCTGAGCCACACGCCGCAGGAGGCGATCGCCTTCTACCGCCTGATGGCCTCGCTCGCCTACCTGCCGAGCTCCCCCACCCTGTTCAACTCCGGCACCCGGCACACCCAGATGAGCTCGTGCTACCTCGTCGACAGCCCGCAGGACGAGCTCGACTCGATCTACGACCGCTACGCGCAGGTGGCGAAGCTGTCGAAGTTCGCCGGCGGCATCGGGATCTCGTGGTCGCGGGTCCGCTCCCGTGGCGCGCTGATCCGCGGCACCAACGGCCACTCCAACGGGATCGTCCCGTGGCTGCGCACCCTCGACTCCAGCGTCGCCGCGGTCAACCAGGGCGGCCGGCGCAAGGGCGCCGCGTGCGTCTACCTCGAGCCGTGGCACCCCGACATCGAGGAGTTCCTCGAGCTGCGCGACAACACCGGCGAGGACGCCCGCCGCACCCACAACCTCAACCTCGCCAACTGGGTCCCCGACCTGTTCATGCGCCGGGTCGAGGCCGACGAGCCGTGGTCACTCATCGACCCGAACCAGGTGCCCGAGCTGCCGGACCTGTGGGGCGAGGCCTTCGAGCAGGCGTATGCCGCCGCGGAGCGCGATGGCCGCTACGTCCGCCAGGTCGGCGCCCGCGACCTCTACGGCAAGATGATGCGGACCCTGGCGCAGACCGGGAACGGCTGGATGACGTTCAAGGACGCCAGCAACCGCACCTGCAACCAGACCTGCGACGAGCCCGGCCCGGGCCGGCCCGTGGTGCACCTGTCCAACCTCTGCACCGAGATCATCGAGGTGTCGAGCAACGGCGAGACCGCCGTCTGCAACCTCGGCTCGGTCAACCTCGCGGCGCACCTCACGTCGGGTCGCGACGCGGTCGACTGGGAGCGCCTGCGCGAGACCGTCCGGACGGCAGTGACCTACCTCGACCGGGTCATCGACATCAACTACTACCCGAGCGAGGAGTCGGCGGCCTCCAACCCGCGCTGGCGACCCGTCGGGCTCGGCGTCATGGGGCTGCAGGACGTCTTCTTCGCGCTGCGGCTGCCCTTCGACTCCGAGCCGGCGCGGGAGCTGTCGACCCGTGTCGCCGAGGAGGTCTACCTCTCCGCGCTGGAGCGCTCGGCCGAGCTGGCCTCCCAGCACGGTCCCCACCCGGCATACGACCTGACCCGCGCGGCGCGCGGCGACCTGCAACCCGACCTCTGGGGGGTGACCCCGACACAGGCCGAGCGGTGGGAGGCGGTGCGAAGGTCCATCAGCGCCAACGGTCTTCGCAACTCCCTGCTCATCGCCATCGCGCCTACCGCGACGATCGCCTCCATCGCCGGGGTGTACGAGTGCATCGAGCCCCAGGTGTCCAACCTCTTCAAGCGCGAGACGCTCTCGGGGGAGTTCCTCCAGGTCAACACGGCGCTCGTGCGCGAGCTGAAGGCGCGCGGGCTGTGGACCCCGGAGGTGCGCGAGGCGATCAAGCGCAGCGACGGCTCGGTCCAGGGCATCACCGCGCTGCCCGAGGACGTGCGCCACCTCTTCCGTACGGCGTGGGAGCTGCCCCAGAGGGCGCTGATCGACCTCGCCGCCGCGCGCCAGCCGTTCATCGACCAGAGCCAGTCGCTCAACCTGTTCCTGGCGGCGCCGACCATCGGGAAGCTCTCCTCGATGTACCTCTACGCGTGGAAGGCCGGGCTGAAGACGACGTACTACCTGCGCTCGCGGCCGGCCACGCGCATCCAGCAGGCGACCGTGTCCGTCGCTGCTCCCACCCCGAACGACAGCGACGCGATCGCGTGCTCGCTGGAGAACCCCGAGACCTGCGAGGCCTGCGAATGACCACCACGAACACCGCCGCCACGAGCCCCTCCGCGACGAGCACCTCCACCACGGACGCCGCGGCCCGGATGCTGCTCGACCCCGGGATGAACCTGACCCTGCGGCCCATGCGCTACCCGCACTTCTACGAGCGCTACCGCGACGCGATCAAGAACACCTGGACCGTCGAGGAGGTGGACCTGCACTCCGACCTCAAGGACCTGGGGCGGCTCACCGAGGCCGAGCGCCACCTCGTCAGCCGGCTCGTCGCCTTCTTCGCGACCGGCGACACGATCGTCGCGAACAACCTCGTGCTGAACCTCTACCAGCACGTCAACTCCCCTGAGGGCCGGCTCTACCTGTCGCGCCAGCTGTTCGAGGAGGCCGTGCACGTGCAGTTCTACCTGACGCTGCTCGACACCTACGTGCCGGACGAGGGAGAGCGGCACGAGGCCTTCGCGGCCGTCGACACGATTCCCTCGATCAAGCACAAGGCCGACTTCTGCTTCCGGTGGATCGACTCCGTCTTCGACCTCGACCGCCTCGAGACCCGGGAGCACCGGCGGGCGTTCCTGCTCAACCTCATCTGCTTCGCCGCGTGCATCGAGGGGCTGTTCTTCTACGGCGCCTTCGCCTACGTGTACTTCCTGCGTTCGCGGGGCCTGCTCAACGGCCTCGCGTCCGGCACGAACTGGGTGTTCCGCGACGAGTCGATGCACATGGCGTTCGCGTTCGACGTGGTCGAGACGGTGCGGCGGGAGGAGCCGGACCTCTTCGACGACGAGATGGCCGGCCAGGTGCGGGCCATGCTCCGCGAGGCGGTCGACGCCGAGGCGCAGTTCGCAGAGGACCTGCTGGGGAAGGGCGTCGCCGGGCTGTCCACGGCCGACATGCGGCTCTACCTCGAGAACGTCGCGGACCGGCGGCTCACGCAGCTCGGGCTGGAGCCGGAGTACGGCTCGGCCAACCCGCTGGCGTTCATGGAGCTGCAGGACGTGCAGGAGCTGTCGAACTTCTTCGAGCGTCGTGTGTCCGCCTACCAGGTGGGGGTGAGCGGGTCGGTCGCGTTCGACGACGACTTCTGAGCCACCCTCCGACGTGCGGGTTCACCGGCTCTGGCGTAGGAAGAGGTACCGGCGCGCGTCGCGCCCCAACCACAGGGAGGACAGCCATGAGCGAGACCCCGATGGGCTCGGAGGAGAACACGCACGGCCCCGCTGACGGCGGCGCCGAGAGCATGGCCGGCGGTGCCGACGGTGGCGCGGACGGCGGTGCGGACGGCGGTGCTGACTCCGGTGCCGATGGTGGCGCGGACGGTGGCGCGGACGGCGGTGCGGACGGCGGTGCCGACGGTGGGGCCGACGGCGGTGCCGACGGTGGGGCCGATGGCGGTGCGGACGGTGGGGCCGATGGCGGTGCGGACGGCGGGGCGGATAGTGGCGCCGGCTG
>NZ_DATBMI010000228.1:0-9123 GCF_036554925.1 Pedococcus sp. | reverse complement strand
CCGGTGTGGGCCGGGACCACCGGTGGGACGCCAGACCGAGTCACCGCTCGGGCACCCAAGCGGGTGCAGCGACCCCGTTCCCCGTCAGGAGGTCGCACCTGACGAACTGTTCCCCGACCCGGGCGAGCGCGCAGCGGCCCTCTGCGGGTGTCGAGATGGGCTCGCCGGGGTCCGGGCGGGCCAGCGCGGGCTGGGCCCCGAGTCCGACGGTCGTGAGGAGGATGAGCGACGCGGCGGCTGAGGTGAGCAGTCGGCGCCTGGGCTGGTGAGTGGTCATGTCGGTGTCCTTGCGAGGTGGGTGACGGTCTGACGTCTTCACCGTCGCGCCGCCGGTCCCTCGGGCACATCGGGACCACCCCCTCAGAAACCGGCCCCGAACCCCTCAAAAAGGGGGAAGGCGCGGGACGGTTCCCGGTGGAAGACTGCTCGAGTGGTCACGGCGGTGCGGCCGGAGTCCGGCAGGACCTTCGTGGGCCGGGAGCTGGAGCTCGAGGTCATCGGCTCGCTCTTGCGCCGTGCACGGGCGGGGGAGTTCGGTGCCCTCGTCGTCACCGGAGACGCGGGTGTCGGCAAGACGCGGCTGGTCGAGCGGGCCTGTGAACCGCTGGCCGGGGGTGACGCGCTCGTCGTGCGGGGCACCTGCCTGCCCCTGACCTCGATGACCGTGCCGTTGCTGCCGCTGCGCACCGCGTTGCGGCACCTCCCGACGGACGTGCCGCCCCCGGACCTCGACCGCCCAGCCGTCGTGGGGGCGCCCCTCCCGGTCGCCGTCGACGACTGGCTGGAGGCCGAGTCGGCGCGGCACCCCGTCGTGCTCGTGGTGGACGACCTGCACTGGGCCGACGAGAGCACCCTCGACGTCCTCATGTACGCCATCGCCGGCGTGGCGGACCGACGGCTGTCGATCCTCGCGACCCTCCGGCGCGGCGAGGTGACCGAGGGGCACCCGCTCCAGTCCTGGCTGGCCGACGTCAGGCGGCTGCCGGCCTTCCGTGAGCTCGCCCTCGACCCGCTGGACTACTCCGGCACCCGTGACCAGCTCGCCGCCCTGCTGGGGGCGCCACCGCACGAGTCGCTGGTGAGCGACGTGTTCTCCCGCAGCCGCGGCAACCCCTACCTCACCCGCCTGCTCACGGTGGGGGTCGCACCGGGCGACCGGCACCTCGGCGACGACCTCCCGGACGACCTGCGTTCAGCGGTCCTGCGAGCCTGGCACCGGCTCCCGGCCGAGACCCGCGAGCTGGTGCGGGTGATCGCGGTCGGCGGCGAGGTCGCGGCCGGGCGCGCCCTGGAGCGCGCTGCGTCGCTCGCCGGCCTCGGCGGCGACGAGTCGGTGAGGCTGCTCCGGGCCGCGGTCGAGGCGGGCGTGCTCGACGTCGACCTGCAGGGTGGCTACTGGTTCCACCACCCCCTCCAGGCGGAGGCGCTGGCGGGGAGCCTGCCCCTGGCGGAGCGCCGGCGGCTGCATGCCGCCTTCGCCCGCGCGTGCGAGGCCGACCTCGACGGGCCCGGCGTGGGGGCCGACCCCGCCGAGCGCCGCGCCGCCGTGACCGTCGTCGCCGACCACCACGAGCGATCGGGTGCCGTGGAGGAGGCGTACCGCTGGGCCCTGCGGGCGGCCGACGCCGCCGACGCGGCCGGTGCCGCAGGAGAGGTGGGCGTCACCAGCGAGCAGCTGCGCCTCATCCGCCGCGCGGTCGAGCTGCACGAGCACGTCCCCAACGCGGGCGAGTCGCGGCGCGACCTGCTCGTGCGGCTGCGCGCCGCGGCCGAGCGCCTCGGCGACTTCGAGCAGGAGCTCGGCGCGGTGGAGGACCTCCTGGGGCTCGTGGACGTGCAGCAGGACCCCCTCGTGGCGGCGGAGCTGATCGTGCGCAGCGAGCACCTGCGCATCTCGACCGGGCGGGGCTTCCTCGGCCAGCAGCGGATCCAGCAGGCCGTGGAGCTCAGCCGTCACGCGGCCGACTCATGGCAGCACGCCCTCGCCCTGGCCGAGCTCGGCCGCACGGCGCTGTGGCAGGACGACCCGCAGGCCCGGCGGCACCTGCAGGCGGCCCTCTCCACGGCCCGGAGGTCTGGCCACCCGCAGGCGATGGCCTACGCCCTGGCCGCGAACGCGATGCTGGCCGTCTTCGAGGAGCGCCTGGACGAGGCCGCCGGGCTGGCGCAGGAGGCGGTCGAGGCGGCGGCGGAGGCGCGCGACGGATGGGCCTTCGTCCACGCGGCACTCTGGGAGGCCAACGCCCTCGACACCCCGGTGAACCCGCAGTGGGCCAGGCTGGCCCAGCGGCGCCGCGAGCAGGCCGAGGCCCTGGGCCTGCCGCAGTGCTACGTCGCCTGGTTGTCGGCGTGCGAGGCGGGGTCGTGGCTCTACGCAGGCGACGTGTCCGCCTGCACGGAGCGGCTCCGGGTCGCCCTCGGGTCCGACCCCGGTGCCGGTCCCGACGTCATCACCCGTCTGGTGGCGGCCCGGCTGGCCGCCCTCCAGGGTCGACAGGCCGAGGCGCAGGCGCACCTTGCTCGCGCCGAGGAGCTCTTCGCCGAGACGTCCACCTTCCTGGCCTTCGAGTTCGACGCCGTCCGGGCCACCGTGCGGCTGGGGGCCGGCGACCTGGCCGGCGCGGTCGAGGCCGCGTTGAGCGGTGCCACGGTCGAGGGGGCCCCGCCCACCATGTGCGAGTGGCTCATGCCGCTGGCCGCACAGGCGCTGGCCGACGAGGCGCAGGAGGGGCGAGACGCCGGCCGGCCCGTCGACCGGGTGCTCAGGGACGTCGACGACCTCGTGCGCCGCTTCCCGCACGTCATCGCCGACTCCGGGGGGTCGACCTCCTTCTACCTCAGCGAGGTCGCGGCCCTCGACGCCCTCTACAGCGCGGAGGTCGCCCGCGCCCGACGGGATCCCGGCGAGGTGGAAGCCTGGCTGCGCACGTGCGACCTGCTGCACGGCGTCCTCCCCTGGGAGGAGGCGTATGCCGCGTGGCGGGCCGGGGAGGCCATGCTCACCCGGGCGCACGGCCGGCGGGAGGGCGCAGCGGAGATGCTCCGCCGGGCCCGCGACCTCGCGCGTCGACTGGGGGCCCGGCCGGTCGAGGACGAGGTCCTGTCACTCGCACGGTCTGCGCGCATCCCCCTCGAGGAGGTGCACCCGCCACCTGGGTCGGACGGCGTGCCGCCCCCGTTGGCCGGACTGACGGCACGCGAGCGGGAGATCCTCGAGCACATCGTCGCCGGCCGCACCTACGGCGAGATCGCGCGGGCCCTGGTGCTCAGCGAGAAGACCGTCAGCTCACACGTGTCCAACCTGCTCCGCAAGACCGGTGCGGCCAACCGGGTCGACCTGGCCCGGCTGGCCACCCACGCCGAGTACACGGGTTAGTCGCGGCCCTCTCCACCCCGTGATGGCTCTGCCTGCGACGGCCCGTCGTACTACGCCGAAGGGCGCTTCCTCTCGGTCCACGTGCCGCCCATACTGGAGGCCGTGTCGAGCCGTCGGCGAACGCGTCTGTTCCTCGTGGCCACGACAGGGGTGATCTGTTTCAGCACAGGCCTTGTCGCTGGGTGCGATGGCGGCCAAGCGCCAGCCACGACGGCTTCCGCACGGACCACCGCCTCCGGCAGTGCACCGACGCCGCGCACCACGGGCCCCTCGGCCTCGCCGGCGCCCTCGACCACGTCCTCCGGATCGGCTCGGCCCACCCCGTCGACAGCCGCCGGGCCGAAGGCCAACTCGTTCTTCCCGCTCACCCCCGGGCTCCAGTCAGTTCGGCAGGGGTTCGTCAACAAGGGCAGCAGGCGCCTGTCCCACCGCCTGGTCTTCACCGTCACTGACGTCACCAAGGAGGTCGATGGCATGCGCTCGGTGGTGACCCTGGACCAGGACTTCGACGGTGGCGAGCTGGCCGAGCAGTCGCTCGACTTCTTCGCGGTGAAGCAGGACGGCACGGTGCTGTACGTCGGTTCATACACCGAGGCGTACGAGGGTGGGCAGTTCGTGAACTCCGCGGATGCGTGGCTGAGCGGCGTCCGCGGCGCGCAGGCCGGGACGTTCATGCCGGCCAAACCGAAGGTGGGCACGCCCTCGTTCACGCAAGCGCTCGTGCCGGGTGAAGGAGCGGTGACCGTCGAGGTGACCCAGACCTCTGCCCGCAGGTGCGTGCCCTTCCGGTGCTTCTCCGACGTCGTGGTCCTGCAGGAGGACGGCTCGGAGGACAAGTACTTCGCACCGGGAGTCGGCGGCATCCTGACCGTTCCTCTCTCGGGCGACCCGCAGGAGACGGAAGAGCTGGTCAACGTGGTCGAGCTCAGCAGCTCGGGCCTGGCGGAGATCAGCGCCGAGGTCCTCAGGCTGGACGCCCACGCACGCTCCCAGTCACCGGACGTCTTCGGCGACTCGCCCAGGGCACGTCGGGCGTCCTGAGACATGCTCCCGGCCCCTGAACCCCTGCTGCGGGTTGCGGGCGTGTCCAAGAGCTTTCGTGAGGGCGGAACCGAGTCCGTCGTCCTGAGAGACGCAAGCCTGGAGCTCGCTGCGGCGCAGACCACCAGCATCATCGGAGCGTCCGGCAGCGGGAAGTCCACCCTGCTGGGTGTGATCGCGGGGCTGCTGCAGCCCGAGTCGGGCCGGGTCTTCTACGACGGTTGCGACGTCACCGGCCTGGACGACAGAGCACGCGCCCGGCTGCGGGCCGGGCCCATCGGGATGGTCCTCCAGAGCGACAACCTCATCCCGTTCCTCAACGCGGTGGAGAACGTCGAGCTCGCCATCGCCATCGGGGGTGCCGGCAGGGCAAGGCGGCGTGCCAGCGCGCTGCTGTCCGATCTGGGACTGGCACAGCGGCTGCACCACAGGCCGGGACAGCTGTCGGGCGGAGAGGCCCAGCGCGTTGCGGTCGCCGTGGCGCTGGCGAACGACCCAACACTCCTGCTTGCGGACGAAGCGACCGGCGAGCTCGACGCAGCGACCGCCGAGCGGACGATGGGGCTGATCCTGGACGTGTCCCACCAGCGCGCCCTCACCCTGCTGTACGTGACCCACAACCGCCAGTTCGCAGAGGAAGCACCTCACCAACTGCGACTGGTCGACGGCGAGGTGGGTCCGGCGTGAAGAGCCCGGCCGGGATCAGCATGGAGGCGGTGGCCAAGCACTACGAGACGGCATCCGGGGTCGTCCGTGCGCTGGACGGTGTCACCGTCGACGTGGCGCCAGGCAGCAGTCTCGCCATCACCGGACCCAGTGGCTGCGGCAAGTCGACCCTGCTCGGCCTCATGGGCGGACTGGACCAGCCCACTGCGGGGAGGGTCGTCGTCGGCGGGGTCGAGATCTCCGCTCTGCCGGATGGCCGCCGTTCCGCGCTGCGCCGCGGGCACTTCGGGCTCGTCTTCCAGTCGGACAGCCTGCTGCCATACCTCACGGCGCTCGAGAACGTGGCTCTGCGGTTCGCTCTGGGTGCGGGTGCGGGTGCGGGTGCGGGTGCGGATGAGGGCGCAGGTGGCCCTGAACGCGCCCTCGAGCTGTTGGCCGACCTCGGCGTGCCCGAGTGCGCCGGCAGGCTCCCGGACCAGATGTCCGGGGGGCAGCGGCAACGTGTGGCCGTTGCCCGCGCCCTGGTGACCGGTCCCGCAGTGATCCTCGCTGACGAGCCCACCGGCTCGGTCGATGCGGACAACGCACGCATCATCCTCGAGGCTCTGCTCACTGCCCAGCGATCGAGGGGAGCCACGCTGGTGGTGGTCACCCACGACCCCGACGTGGCCGGCCAGCTGGAGACGTCGGTGAGCCTTGCTGTCGGACGGCTGGTCCCGGACCGGCGGGGCATCTAGTGCTGCGCTACGCCTGGCGCGACCTGGTGCGCAACCCTCGTCGGACCCTTGCGGCGATGGTCGGAGTCATCCTCGGCACCGGGTTGTTCTCCAGCCTCCTGTTCTTCAGTGACGCCTCGGGTGCGACGCTCACGAGGCGGGCGATCGCCCCGCTCGCGCTGGACATGCAGGTGGTTCTCGACAGTCCGCTCGGCCGGGGTCTGAGGTTGGACGAGCGGCTGCTCGGCCCCACCAATCTCGAGCGCGAGGGGCAGGTGCGGCTCGTCATCACGGTCGAGAACCAGGCGTCCCAGCCCGCGAACGACGTTGTGGTGCGCGACGAGCCGCCGCCTCCGTTGAGCTACGTCCCCGGCACTCTGACGTTGGACGGCAGGCCTGTCCCCGACGTCGACGGGCAGAGCGCTCTGGCCCACGGACCAGCCCGCACGGGTCTGAACATCGGAACGGTGCCACCGGCAGGAACCGTCGTCCTGCAGTACCTGGCCAGCGCCGAGGGACCAGTTCCCGCAGTGGCCGAACTGCGCGTCCAGGGCAGGATCTCCAGCCGCGAACAGGTCGAGCCCACGCCCGCCAACGCGCCGCCGCCACCGGGCCTCGAGCGTCTGCAGAACGAGATCCGCAGCATCCCTGGCGTGGTCGCAGCCGATGGCCTGACGCTCGTGGACCTCCCGCCCACCTCCCTGCGGGCAGGTGGTCACACCGTCAGCGACGTCGTCCGCGTCTTCGGGATGGCGCCGGACTACCCGCGGCACCACCCGTCCGTCGTGGTGACGTCTGGCTCGCTCGGGGCCGGGTCGGCCGTCCTGAGCGCAGAGGCCGCTCGGTCCCTGGGTGCAGGGACCGGGTCGACCGTGGTCCTGTCCCTTCCGGGAGGCGCCGCGCCGCTGCGGCTGCCGGTAAGCGGTGTGGCCGACCTCGGCCGGGCGACCGCGCTCTTCTCGAGCAGGAGGGCGAAGACGTTCGAGGACCTCGTCTACGTTCCGCACTCCGTCATCGTCGACCCCGTCACGTTCGACCGTCGGGTCCTGCCCGCGTTCCAGGCGGCTGTGGCAGCACCGGGCAGCGCGGTGAAGAGCCTGCCGCAGTCGGAGGTCGACCTGCTCGTCGACAGGTCGCGGCTCAACTCCGAGCCCGCAGTGGCGTTGACGCAGACGACCGCCATCGCCCGATCGGCTGGCAGCATCGCACCGAAGCAGAGCCACCTCATCGACAACATCTCCAACGCCCTCGACGTCGCCCGGGACGACGCCGAGGTGGGCAGGGCGATGTTCGTGTTCCTCGGAGTGCCCGGACTGCTGCTGGCCGTCTTCCTGACGACCTACGCCGGCAGCATCCTCGCCGCGACGCAACGACGAGAGCACGCCCTCCTGCGGCTCCGCGGGGCCGATGGCGGGCACCTGCGCCGCGTCCTGGCCTGTCAGGCACTGGTGCTGTCGGGGATCGGCGCGCTGCTGGGCACCGGGCTGGGGTTCCTCTCGGTCACGGCCCTCGTGGGGAGTGACGCCGTCCTCGCGGCCACCCCACGAGATCTGATGGCGTCAGGCCTCGTCGCGGTGGGGGTCGGGATGCTGGCCACCCTGCTGGCGCTGGTCGTCCCCGGTGCCCTTTCGCTGCGCGGCGAGATCGCCCGTCAGGGCCACGCCACGGCGGCGGACCCTGTCCCGGTGTGGCGTCGATGGCGGGCCATGCTGACGCTGCTGGTGGTGGCGGCGGTCGCCCAAGGCCTTGCCGTCTCCTCCGGGGCGCTGGACGCTCCGGCAGGGTCCGTCTCCGAGGGGCAGTCGGTCTCCCTGCGCCCCGGCCTCCTGGTGGCACCGCTCCTCGCGTGGCTGGGGGGTACGTTCCTCGCCGCGAGCGCGGTGCAGTCGATGGCGGCTCGGCTGCCCGTCCCGAGCGCTGCATCGTTCGGCCCCCTTCTGCACGGCAACGTGCTGCGGAGCCTGAGAAGACGGCCATGGGCCCTCGCCACGGGAAGTGCCGGGATCGGCCTGGTCCTGGCGCTTGCCACGGCCCTGACGATGTTCTCGGCGACCTACTCGGCCACCAAGCACGCGGACTCACGTTTCACGGTCGGGTCCGACGTGCGCGTCAGCCCCAGTCCACTCAGCTCACTGCCACACCCCACAGGGTCTGCCGCCGGACTGCAGGTCAGCGGTGTCACCGGGGTGACGCCGGTCGTCTTCCAGCCGGGGAACGCCGTCCTCGTGGGCAGGTTCGACCAGGAACGGGTGGACCTGGCGGCGATCGACCCGTCGACCTTCGCGGACACTGCGCCCCTCGTCGACGCCTTCTTCACCGGCGGGTCGGCCTCCGCTGCGATGGCGGCGCTCCGGTCCCGCCACGACGCGCTGCTCGTCGACGAGGAGAGTGCCCGCGGCCTGTCCATCGCGACAGGGGACGAGGTCCAGGTGCTGCTTGCCCGGGGGACGGACCAGCAGACCCTCGAGTCGTTCCACGTCGTCGGGCTCTTCGAGCGTTTACCGGGGTTTCCCGCCGGCACGAACCTGGTGGCGAACCTCGGCTACTACGAGTCGGCGACCCGCCTCACCGAGGCCGACTTCTTCCTCCTCAGGGCGGCGGACCAGAGCTCGGCAGGACTGGCGGGGATCGAGGCGGCGCTGCGCTCAGGCCCAGGTGGGAACGACCCGATGCACGTGGACACCACCGAGACCGTGCTCGACAAGGACCAGTCGAGCCTGACCGCCCTCGACACCCGCAGCCTGGTTGAGCTGGACCTGCTGTTCAGCGCGCTCATGAGCGTCACCGTCGTCGCCATCTTCGTCTTCGGGCTGATGCTGCACCGCCGCAAGGAGTACCTCACCCTCAGAGCGCTGGGAATGCGCGCACGCACACAGTTCGCCCTCGTCATCGCGGAGGCAGGACTGGTGGTGCTGTGCGGCGTGGTCACGGGGGCGGTGGTGGGGATCGGTGTGGGTTACCAGTTCATCCAGGTCCTGCGGCCGCTCTTCATCGTGAGCCCGGTCGTGAGCCTGCCGACAGGGTCGGTCATCGTCCTGGCTCTCGTGCCGGCCCTGGCGGCGATCGTGTCTGCCCTTGCCGCCAACGCTGCCCTGCGGCGCATGCGGCCCACCGAGGTGCTCCGCGAGAGCTGGTGACCCGACCGTCGCGGGAGCCAGCCCCGACACCGCGCGTGCCGCAGGGTCAGCGGCTGACCTTCTCCCACCCCCGCTTCGGCGCCCGGGTGCCCTCCCGGTCCTCGTCACGGCTCCGGTAGACGATGTAGGGGCGGGTGACGTAGCCGAGCGGTGCGCTGAAGACGTGGACGAGCCGGGTGAACGGCCA
>NZ_DATBMI010000183.1:0-9838 GCF_036554925.1 Pedococcus sp. | reverse complement strand
GCGCAGCTGCACCTCACCCCACGCACCCCGCACCGTCGAGGCGTTGAGCGAGCCGGCCAGGCTCTGGGTCTGGCGGTCGAGGGACGCGGTCGAGGCGTGCACCTGGGCGATGGTGCGCTCGAGGGCCGCGAACTGGTGGGTGCGATCGCGCTCCAGGGTGCCGACCTGCTGCTCCACCCGCCCGAGTGCGTCGCGCAGCGGTGCCAGCGCGGCGGCGGTCTGGGCGTCGTCGGAGAGCGCGGCCTCGAGGTCGACGACCCGCTCGCGCAGCAGGTCGCGCTCGGCCGCGACGCCTGCCGCCCGCACTGCGCCGATCTGGCGGACGACGAGGGCTGCGACGGCACCGCCGATGAGGAGGCCCACGAGGAGGGCGATGACGAGATCCATGGCGCAGACCTTGCCAGCCACCTCCGACAGGGCACCGTAGGCTGGCTGGCATGCCCGCCCCGCAGCCCATCCTGCGCGACGGCGACCTCGTGCTCCGGCCCTGGCAGCCCAGCGATGTCGATCAGACCCGCCACCTCCACGACGAGGAGATGGCGCGGTGGTTCGGCTTTCCGGCCGGAGCGCCGAGCGCCGAGCGGCACGGCGCCTGGGTCGAGCAGACCCATCGCGAATGGGCCGACGGCCCGGCCAAGGCGACCTTCCTGTGCGAGTGGGGCGGCCAGCCGGTGGGGTCGGTGGACGTGCGCGTCGCCGACGAGGGGGTGGGGGTGCTCTCCTGGGCCACCTATGCGCCGTTCCGCCGGAAGGGCCTCGCGGTCCGCGCCGTCCGGCTCCTGGTGCAGTTCGCCTTCGGCGAGCTCGGGCTCCAGCGTGTCGAGGCGCACGTCAACCCGCTCAACCGGGCGTCGGTGCGCACCGGGCTGCGCGCGGGACTGCGGCGCGAGGGGCTGCTGCGCGGCAACACCTCGCTGTCGGGCGAGCGGCACGACACCCTCGTGCTCGGCCGGGTCCGCGACGACCCGGAGCCGGACACGCGCGAGGGGTTCATCGGCATCCTCAACTCGACGCTGCCGATGAAGCGGTCGATCGCCCAGGGCGTCCTGCGCAACGCCCGCGGGGAGGTTCTGCTCTGCGAGCTGACCTACAAGGCTGAGTGGGACCTCCCGGGTGGGGTCGTGGACCCCTCGGAGTCCCCGGCAGCCTGCGTCGTGCGCGAGGTCCGCGAGGAGCTCGGTCTCGACGTCACGCCGCGGGGCCTGCTCGCCGTGAACTGGCTGCCGCCGTGGCGCGGGTGGACCGACGCCACCGTCTTCGTCTTCGATCTGGGGGAGGCCCCCGACGACCTCCCCGCCGAAGCGGCACTGGAGCCGCGAGAGGTCCAGGCCCTGCACTGGTGTGGCGAGGAGGAGCTGGAGGAGCGCGTGGCGCCCTACAACCAGCGGCTGCTGGCCTTCCTCGCCGCCCACACCGGCCCCACGGCATACCTCGAGGACGGCCTCCCGGCGCTGTGAGCCGGGCGTAACCCCGCCGGGGGAACTGTCGTTCTTGTGGTGGGGCCCCCGGAACGGCCCTACGCTGCGTCAAGCCGATGCGAGCCGGGGAACCCTCATCGGCCCATTTCACCGACGCGCGGGGGACCGCGCCGGAAGGAGCACGCCCATGAGCGACGCCGAACTCAAGCCGCTGTCCGACGAGGAGCTTGCCGCAGAGGGGGGCACGGCACTTCCCGACAAGGAGGTCATCAGCCTTCTCGACCTCAACGCGGACCTCGACCTCGCGCTGGACGCCGCCGCGCCCATCGACCTGGCAGTCGCCGCCAACGCCAACGTCGCCGCACCGATCGACGCCGCCGTCGGCGCGAACGTGCTGTCCGCAGGCTCGGAGGCGCAGGCCATGGCCGACCAGGGGGTCATCATCGACCAGGGCATCACCGGCGAGGCCGTCGCCGAGGGCACCCAGGACAGCACGATCGACCAGGCCGAGGAGGCCGCCGGGACCGGCGCGGACGCCGGGACCGGCACGGACGCCGGGGCCGGCACCGGCACGGACGCGGGGACGGGCGTCGAGGCCGGGACGGGCACCCCGCCCGCCGAGGCAGTGGACCCGAGCGACGCCGGCTCGGTCCTCGACGGCGACCTGCTCGACGTCGATGTCGACGTGGCTGCGGACCTCGACCTCGCGGCCCCGATCGCCGGCGCCGTGGCGGCCAACGCCAACGTCGCGGCCCCCATCGACGCGGCCGTAGCGGCCAACGTCGCCTCGCTGGACTCGGAGGCCACCTCCATCGCCCAGCAGGACGCGATGATCACGCAGGACATCGATGCCGACGCCGAGGCGACGACCGACCAGAGCTCCGACATCCAGCAGTAGGCCGGAATGAGTGCACTGCACGAGGCGACGGCCTCGTCGGGGGACGGCGCTGCCCGGGCGCCGTCCCCCGACTCCCGTGTGCCCCAGCGGGCCTCGGGCCTCCAGCTGATCGGCGAGGTGCCGGGCTCGGGCTATCGCGAGCCCCCGGCGCTGGTCCGTCGCTCCGACGGGCAGACCATCCAGCTGACCCCGCTGCTCTACCAGGTGCTGCACGCGGTCGACGGGCGGCGGGACCACGAGGCGATCGCGGCGGCGGTGGGCCCCGAGGTCGGCCGCGCCGTCACGGCGGTGAACGTGCAGACCCTGTGTGACCGGCTCCGCGAGCTGGGGGCGCTGCGGCTGGCGGACGGTTCCGAGCCCGAGCTGCGCCGGTCCAACCCGCTGCTGGCTCTGCGTTTCCGCTATGTCGTGTCCGACCCCACGGTGACCAACCGGGTGACGGCGCCCTTCGCCCGGCTCTTCGCTCCCGTCGTCGTGGCGCTCGTGTGCCTCGCCTTCGTCGCGGTCTGCGCCTGGGTGCTCGTGGAGAAGGGCCTCGCGTCCGCCACCCACCAGGCCTTCGACCAGCCGGGCCTGCTGCTCGCGGTCTTCCTGCTGACGGTGTTCTCGGCCGGCTTCCACGAGTTCGGCCACGCCGCCGCGGCCCGCTACGGCGGCGCCCAGCCCGGGGCCATGGGCACCGGCCTCTACCTCGTCTGGCCCGCCTTCTACACCGACGTGACGGACAGCTACCGGCTCGGGCGCGCCGGCCGCGTGCGCACCGACCTCGGTGGGCTCTACTTCAACGCCATCGTGGCGGTCGCGATGTTCGGCGTCTGGTGGGTGAGCCAGTGGGACGCGATCCTGCTGATCATCGCCACCCAGGTCCTGCAGATGCTGCGGCAGCTGGCGCCGCTGGTGCGCTTCGACGGCTACCACGTCCTCGCCGACCTCACCGGCGTGCCGGACCTCTACCACCGGATCCGTCCCACGCTCCTCGCCCTGCTGCCGGGCCGGTGGAACAGCCCCGAGGCCACCGTGCTCAAGCCCTGGGCCCGCGCCGTCGTCACGGCCTGGGTCGTGGTCGTGGTACCGGTCCTGCTCGGGACCCTCGTGATGATGGTGCTGGCCCTGCCGCGCCTGGTCGGTACGGCCGTCGCCAGCCTCCAGGAGCAGGCCGCGATGCTCGGCGAGGCGTTCGCCGACGGCGACGTCGCCGCGCTCCTGGTCCGGGTGCTCTCCATCGTCGCCATCGCCCTGCCCGTGCTCGGTGTCCTCTACATCCTGAGCCGCGTCGTCCGCCAGGTCGTCGCCCGCACGTGGCAGAGCACGCAGGGCCGCCCGGGCCGCCGTGCCGTGGCCGGTGTCGTCGCGGTCGCGCTGGTGAGCGGACTGGCGTGGGCCTGGTGGCCGGAACCGGGCGCCTACCGCCCGATCCAGGCCTACGAGCGGGGCGCGCTGCAGGACGCCTTGCCTGCCGGACTGCGCAGTGCGACGCCCGGCGGGCTGTCCGACGGAGGGGTCGGCTCGGCAAGGGCGGTCTGGCCCGAGGGGGCCGAGCTGCCCACCGCAGATGCACCCGCCCTGGCGGTCGTCATGGTCCCGCGCGAACCCGAGTCCCCTGGCTCGACGGCGCCGTCGTCGGGGGAGGGGACCCCGGGAGCCGAGCCCGCACCGACCTGGGTGTTCCCGTTCGACCGGCCGCTGCCCCCGGGCGAGGGCGACAACCAGGCCCTGGCCGTCAACACGACCGACGGCGGCACGCTCTACGACGTCGCCTTCGCGCTCGTCTACGCCGACGAGGACACCGTCCTCAACACCAACGAGGCGTACGCCCTGTCCAGCTGCACCGGCTGCCAGACGGTGGCGGTGGCGTTCCAGGTGGTGCTCGTGCTCGGCGAGGCGAACGTCGTCGTGCCGCAGAACCTCTCCGCGGCGGTGAACTACGCGTGCGTCCAGTGCGTGACCTACGCGCTGGCCACACAGCTCGTCCTCACCGTCAGCGGACCGCTCGGGGCCGACACCACAGCCCGGCTCGACCAGCTGTGGAAGGAGCTCGAGGCCTTCGGCCGATCCATCAAGGACCTCCCGCTCTCGCAGATCCAGGCGCGGCTCACGGAGTTCGAGTCGCAGATCCTGGCCGTCGTCCGCGCCGATCCGGCCTTCGTCCCGGCGGCCAGCGCACCCACGACCACGGCCACGACCACCGCGCCGTCGTCGGGAGGCGAGGCCACCGCGTCGCCCACTGGTACCAGCACGCAGGGCGGACCCCCGCCCCAGCGCTCGGCCACCGCGACGGCGCCGGCCTCCACCCCGACACCGGCCACGCAGGAGCCCGCGCCGGACACGACGCAGTCGCCGGAGGCCACCACCGAGGCTCCACCGGCGACCACGCTGGCCACCGAGTCCGCTGACCCGACGGTGACGTCCACCACCTCATCGGCAACCACCGCGCCCTGAGGTGCCACGGCGGGACAGACTGGCCCGTATGCCGGTACGTCACCAGCCAGAGGAGCGTGCATGAGCGCTGTCAGCGAGTTCGACGAGGCGATTGCCGTCCTGGGGCGGGTCGGTGACCCCGGTGCCTACGACGCGATGATCGGCGAGGGCTGGCGGATCGGGGGCGGGGTCAACGGCGGGCTGCTGCTCGCGCTCGCGGGTCACGCCCTCCGCCTCGAGCTCGCCGAGCCCTCCGACGACGGGACGCCCGGCCACGCCGACCCGATGGCGATCAGCGCCTACTACCTCTCGCCCGGCGTGCCCGGGCCGGCTGTCGTGCGCACGGACGTCGTACGGCGAGGCCGGGCGGTCTCGACGGGCCAGGCGTCGCTGGTGCAGCCCGCGGAGGGCGACGGCGGCGGTCCGGGTCCGGAGGTCGAGCGGATGCGGGTACTCGCGACCTACGGCGATCTCGGCTCGGTGTCCGACGAGGTCACGACCTCGGCCCAGCCGCCGGAGCTCCCGCCCCCGGACCAGTGCGTCGGCACGTCCGACGCCCCGCCGAACTTTCTCAGGCACGCCTCGCTGCTCGACCGCCTGGACCTGCGCCTGGACCCAGCCACGACCGGCTGGGCCGTGGGCAAGCCGTCCGGCAACGGGGTCATCCGCGGGTGGCTGCGGATGGTGGACGGTCGCGAGCCGGACCCGCTGCTGCTGCTCCTCGCGGTCGACGCGCTGCCACCGGTGACCTTCGAGCTGGGACTGCCCGGGTGGACCCCGACACTCGAGCTGACCGCGCACGTGCGGTGCCGACCGGCGCCGGGCTGGCTGCGGATCCAGGTCAGCAACCGGACGCTGTCGGGCGGCTACCTGGAAGAGGACGCCGAGGTGTGGGACAGCGAGGGCCGGCTGGTGGCGCTGTCCCGGCAGCTGGCGAGGGCGACCCCGCAGCGCCGGTAGAATCCTCTCCTTGTGGCTCTCACTATCGGAATCGTCGGTCTCCCCAACGTCGGCAAGTCGACGCTGTTCAACGCCCTGACCAAGAACAACGTGCTCGCCGCGAACTACCCGTTCGCCACCATCGAGCCGAACGTCGGGGTGGTGCCGCTGCCGGACCCGCGGCTGCAGAAGCTGGCCGAGATCTTCGGGTCCGAGCGCGTGCTACCCGCGACGGTCTCCTTCGTCGACATCGCCGGCATCGTGCGCGGCGCCTCGGAGGGGGAGGGCCTGGGCAACAAGTTCCTCGCCAACATCCGTGAGGCCGACGCCATCTGCCAGGTGGTGCGGGCGTTCCACGACGACGACGTGCACCACGTCGAGGGGAAGGTCTCGCCCAAGGACGACATCGAGACCATCCACACCGAGCTGATCCTCGCCGACCTCCAGACCCTCGAGAAGGCGGTGCCCCGCCTCGAGAAGGAGGTCAAGGGCAAGAAGACCGACAAGGCCGTGCTCGACACCGCGCTCGCAGCTCAGAAGGTGCTCGAGGAGGGCACGACCCTGTATGCCGCGGGCGCGGCTTCCGGGGTCGACATGGACCTCGCGAGGGAGCTGGGGCTGCTCACCACCAAGCCGTTCCTGTACGTCTTCAACGTCGACGAGGAGCAGCTGACCGACGAGACGCTCCAGAAGGAGCTGTCGGCCATGGTCGGGACGGCCGACGCCATCTTCCTCAACGCCAAGCTCGAGTCCGAGCTGGCCGAGCTCGACGACGAGGAGGCTCGCGAGCTGCTGGAGTCGGTGGGTGTCTCCGAGCCGGGGCTGAACCAGCTGGCGCACAAGGGTTTCCACACCCTCGGGCTGCAGACCTACCTGACGGCAGGGCCGAAGGAGTCGCGCGCCTGGACCATCCGCAAGGGCTGGACCGCCCCCCAGGCCGCCGGTGTCATCCACACCGACTTCCAGCGCGGCTTCATCAAGGCCGAGATCGTCTCGTTCGACGACCTCGTCGACGCCGGATCCATGGCCGCCGCCAAGGCAGCCGGCAAGGTGCGCATGGAGGGCAAGGAGTACGTCATGGCCGACGGCGACGTCGTGGAGTTCCGCTTCAACGTCTGAAACACGGCCAAAACCGCAGGTCAGCGACCTGCGACCTCCCCGTGGGGCACAGGTGGGGCACAGGCGGCCCAGGCACTGTCTACCGCCCGCCGGGTTCGGTCCTCCGAATCCGGCATCAGGTGGCCGTAGGTGGAGAGCACCAGACCCGCGTTGTGGTGCCCCAGCCGTTCGGCCACGGCAATGACCGACTCGCCCTGGGCCAGCAGCACCGAGGCGTAGTGGTGCCGCAGATCGTGGGACGTGGTCGACTTCGGCAGGCCACTCCTGGCGACCGCCTCGGCGAAGATCCGCGTCCCGTAGTAGTCGTGCCGGTAGGGCGCGCCGAACCGGGTGGTGAACAGGGTGCCGTCCTCACCCGGCGTGAACTCCTCGAGATGGACCGAGAGCGCCTCGGCCACCACCTGGGGGAGTGGCACCGTGCGGGCCGACCGCCGCGTCTTCGGGGCGCTGCGGGTCTTCTGTCCGGGTGCCAGCTGCCACTCGATGCGCACCGAGCGGCGCATGAAGTCGACGTCCTGCACCCGCAGGCTGAGCAGCTCGCCGATCCGCAGCCCCAGACCGGCCTGGGTGATGACCATGGCGCGGTTGCGACGTGGCATCGCCTCCGCGAGGGCCAGCACCTGCTCGACCGACAGTGGAACGACGCGTTCCCGGTGCGTCGGCGGAAGGGAGAGCCGCACGACCGGTGACGAGGCGACCAGTCGGTCGAGGACGGCAGACGCGTACACCGACCGCAGCAGGCTCACGAGGTTCCGCAAGGTCGTCGGCGCCAGCACCTGGGCCCGGTCGGACGCCCATGCCTGCACCTCCGACGGGGTGACGGCTGCGAGACGTCGTGCGCCCAAGCTGGTGCCCGCGATGTGGGTGTCGATCATGCTCTCCACCCGACGCGCTGTCGTCGGCCGATGGATGCGTGCTCCTGCCCAGCGGCGCGCGTACTCCAGGACGGTCGTCGTGTCGAAGGGGTCGACGTACTGCCCCCGCAAGAGGTCCGCCTCGAGCTGCGTGACGAAGCGTTGGGCGTCGATCTTGCGACTGAACGACCGCTTGCGCTGCCTTCCCGTGTCGTCCCGCCAGCGGGCGAGCCAAGTGACTGTGCCACCTCGCTCTCGCTTGTCGATGCTGGCCATGTCACGCCGCCGAGTCCGTGACCCAGGCCCTGACCCGGTCGGGGTCGAAGCGGACGTGGCGACCGACCTTGAAGGCCGGTGGCCCCTCGCCGCGGACCCGCCACTGGTAGAGCGTCCCCACCGGAACGTTCAGGAAGTCCGAGACGTCCTGGAGCGTCCACAGCCGGGCGCAGGTCGGCGGTCTAGACGCACCGGGCTCACCAAACGGCGCTGGTCTTCGTGCTGGCATCACTGTCTCCTCTCAGGCGGATGTTGCGTCGGTGTGCTGCGCGTTCCTGGGCGTACTCGCGGGCACGGGCGGCAGCGGCGACGGCCAGGGCGGTCTCGCCGCCGTTGGCCCAGCCGGACCCGGCGTAGGTCCAGGACCCGATGACGATGGTGGTCTCGTCGTGGTCGTCGGCGAGGAGCTCGGCCTCGAGCTGGCGCAGGTCGATCGGGGTGCCGGTGCGGTTGGCCTCGGCGATCCGGGCCTGGGCGCGCCGCCGGGCGCGGCGGAGCTGGCCGAGGGTGACCGAGTAGCGCCGGGACTTGGTGGCGAAGTGGCCGCGGAAGCCGAGGGTGTGGGCCCACTTGCCGAGCAGCCCGTACGGCGCGTCGCCGTCCTCGTCGAGGGTGACCGCGCGGCCGGCGAGGTGCCGGGCGGTGGCCTCCAGCCTGCGCAGGTGCGCGTTGTCCTTGGCCTCGTTGTCCCCGGTGGACTTGGTGGCGTACTTGGCGAGGTACCCGGCGACCTGCTCCGGGGTCAGGGACCGGTCGGGGTCGTCGGTGCGGCGGCTCGTGCGGACGGCCCGGGTGTCGACCTGGGCCCCGAAGGCCAGCACCCTCGCGGGATCGTCGTCGTGGACCGGTGGGGCGGTGAACCGCACCGCGGTCGCGGCCCGCTCGACGAGGGCGGCCAGGACCGGGGCGGTGACCGCGGCCGGTGCCGGAGCGAACCCGTCCGGGGTCTGCGGTCCGTCGAGGCGGACCAGGGCGTGGAAGTGCACCGCGCCGCGGAGCTGGTACTCGGCGACCTTGGCGTACTGCAGGCCCGCCACCTCACCCAGCCGGCCCGGGGTGGTCCCGAGGTACTGGGTGAGGAGGCGGCGCAGGGTGATGGTGAACCGGCGCCACAGCTCCGGCGCCCACCACTGCCACACCACCTGCGAGGCGTAGTCGTAGCAGTCAGCGCAGATCGGCTGACCCACCATGGGGTCGTCGTCACCGTGCACCGCCATGCACGATGTAGGACGACCGTGGGGGCAGCGGTGGCCGGTGTCGCGCCTTGGCCGGCACCGGCCGCCGTTCGGGCGGGTGCCGTGCACGGGTCCGAAGGAGGGGGCGGTGAGGGTGGCGAACACCAGCGGGTTGTCCGCCACCGTCTCCGGGACCGTCTTGCCTCCGGCGATCCCGGCACGGATCAGCTGGAACGTGTCCGCGGCGTAGAGGCGGGAGCAGGACTCGCACTTGTCCGCGCGGCGGTTGCCGCACCGGGTGAACGTCACCCCCAGCGCCTCGTCCCCCGACCCGTACGAGCGGACCAGCTCACCGGTGCGGGTGTCGAAGGACTGCGAGCGGCCGACCAGCCGGATCGGATTGGCGCAGAACCCCACCCGGGAGAGGACTTCGGACCAGTCGTCGAAGTCCCGCGAGAAGAGGCGGGCCACGAGTTGCCGCTCGGTGGTCTCGTCGACGTCGAGGTCCAGGGGGTGCTCCTCCCCGAACCGCAGCGGGGGCAGCGCGTCCCAGACCTCGTTGCGCGTTGCCAGCGACACGACCGCCACCCCCTTCCCCAGTGGGTGTGCCGTGCGGATCGAGGGGGGCTCAGCCGCACGGCACACCCGGTACTTGGGTGGACCGCCTGGGTGGAAGTGCTCCCCAGCGCCCGGAGCCCCTCGGTCACTGGTCTATGGGGGACTCGTCAGCGGCCGTGATCC
>NZ_DATBMI010000107.1:0-4283 GCF_036554925.1 Pedococcus sp. | reverse complement strand
ACTCCATCTTCGGCAGGTAGTAGAACGGGCCGCGGCCCTGGTCGACCAGCTCCCGGGCGTTGTGGAACGCGTGCAGTCCGAAGTCGACGAGCGCGGCGACCACCGGGCGCCCGTCGCGCAGCAGGTGGGCCTCGTCGAAGTGCCAGCCGCGCGGGCGCGGCAGGACCACGGGCGCGGTCGCCGGGTCGGCGACGGCGTACTCCTTGCCCTCGGGGGAGGTGAACGACAGCACGCCACGTACGGCGTCGCGCAGGGTGAGCTGGCCACCGACGACGTTGCGCCAGTGGGGCGTGTTGGCGTCCTCGAGGTCGGCGAGCCACACCCGGGCGCCGGAGTTGAGCGCGTTGATGGTCATCTTGCGCTCGGTGGGTCCGGTGATCTCCACGCGGCGGTCGTGGAGGTCCGGCGGCGTCGGCGCCACGCGCCAGTCGCCCTCGCGGACCTCAGCCGTCTCGGGCAGGAAGTCGAGCCGACCGGTGCGGCTCACCTCCTCGCGCCGCCTCTGCCGCGCGGCGAGCAGCTCGTCCCGCCGCGGCCCGAACAGCCGCTGCAGCTCGCCGAGGAAGGCCAGCGCCTCCCCCGTGAGCACCTCCGCCCCGCGCTCCACCTCGGGCCCGTCGACCACCACGTCGCTCATGACTGGCCATCAAACTCGGTCCGACGGCCGGCGTCGAGCACATGAACACTCGGCGCACCGGTGTCCTCACGGTCCCGAGCGCCCTCCGCGCCCGGCACAGTGATGCCATGGCCTACGGCGCTGAACCGGGACCGCTTGCCATCGCCCACCGCGGGGGCGCCGCCCTCGCGCCCGAGAACACCCTCGCCGCCTTCGGCCGGTCGGTCGCCCTCGGGGCCCGCTACCTGGAGACCGACGTCCGCGTCACCGCCGACGGCGAGCTGGTCTGCTTCCACGATGCGACGCTCGACCGGGTGACGGACGGCCGCGGCCTCGTCCGGCGGCACACCTCCGCCGCGCTGGCGCGGCTGAGGGTGGGCGGGACCGAGCACATCCCCACCCTCGTCGAGCTGCTGGAGACCTTCCCCGGGGCCAACGTCACGGTCGACCTCAAGGACCGTGATGCCATCGAGCCGCTGCTGCGCGTGCTGGCGCACCGGCCGTTCGCGCGGAGGGTCTGCGTGGCCGGTGCCTGGGACGGCTGGCTGGGGCAGGTGCGCGCCGGTGCCCCGGAGGTCTCGACCGCGCTGGGGTGGCGCTCGCTGACCACCCTGGTCACGTGCTCCCGCACCGGAGCCCGCGCCCCTCGATGGCTGGCGACCGCGCCGTTCGCCCACGTGCCGGTGCGGCTCGGCCGGTTCCCCGTGTTCGTCGAGCGGCTCGCGCACCAGGCCCACGACGTCGGGGTGCGGGTGGTCGTGTGGACCGCCAACGACCCGACCGTCATGCACCGGCTGCTCGAGGCCGGGGTCGACGGCGTCATCACCGACCGGCCCGACCTGCTCCGCGAGGTGCTGCTCGCGCGCGGGCAGTGGGTGCCGATGGCGGGCCGCGACGCCCGCTCACCCCTGCCCGGCGCCTGACGGCGGGTATGCCGCGTGCGGACGTCCGCGGCATACCCGCTCGTGCGTCCTCGGAACGACCACCTCGCCGCACCGAGCGCGTGTGGGGCCCGACCTGCCGCACCACCTCGCGAACTGGTCGTCGGCCGGTGCCTGTGGACAGCCGAGCGGCCCGACCGCCGTCGCCGGGCACGCTGCCCGCATGGTGTCCGTCACGACCTGGCTCGAGCAGTGCGGAGGCGTCGCCTCGCGCCGCGAGCTCGTGGCGGCGACCAGCAGGGCCGACCTCGAGCGCGCCCTCGCCGACGGTGGCGTGGTGCGGGTGGCCCGCGGGCGCTACGCCCTCCCCACCGCCCACGAGGCCCGCCGGTCGGCCCACCGGCTCAGCGCCGTCGCCGTCGGCCTGAGCGCCGCCGCCCACCACGGGATGCTGCTGAAGTGGCAGCCGCGCCGGCCCCAGCTCGTCGTCCCGAGGGGTCGCAACGTCGATGCGGTCGACCAGAAGGCCTGCGACATCCGCTGGGCCGACCTGCGACCGCGGTGGGTGCGTGACGGCTGGGTGCTCACGCCCGCCGCCACCGTTGTCGACTGCGCCCGACGCCTGCCGTTCGACCAGGCGCTCGCGGTGGCCGACTCGGCACTGCGGGCCGGCGTCGTGTCGTGGGAGGCCTTGGAGGAGGCCGTCGACGAGGCACCTCGGTGGGGCTCGGCCCGGGTGCGGCGGGTGGTCACGGAGGCTGACCCGCAGGCCCACGGGCCGTTCGAGTCGGTGCTCCGGGCGATCGCGCTCGAGGTGCCGGGGCTCACCGTGGTGCCGCAGCACCGCATCGACGACGGGCAGGGCCGCTTCATCGGCAGGGTCGACCTCGCCGACGTGCGTCTGCGCATCGTGCTCGAGGCCGACAGCTTCGAGTTCCACGGCCTGCCCGAGCTGCTCGACAAGGACTGCCGCCGCTACGACGAGCTGGCGGTCGAGGGGTGGTTGGTGCTGCGCTTCTCGTGGAGGCAGGTGATGACGTGCCCGGACTGGGTGCGCTCGGTGCTCGAGCGAGGGGTCGCACTCCGCGAGCAGCAGCGTCGGCTCGCGGTGTGACGACCAGTTCGCCGCGCCCATCGCGTGTCGGGCACGACCCGCCGCACCACCTCGCGAACTGGTCGTCCAAAGGCACCACCCACGGACAGGGATGCCGCGTGCGGGCGTCCGCACGCGGCATACCTGCTCGTCGTGGCTGGGGTCAGTCGGAGGACGCGGCGCCGGCCGACATGCCCTCCTTGATGAGGTTCATGACCGAGGAGTCCGCGAGGGTCGTGACGTCGCCGACCTCGCGGTTCTCGGCCACGTCGCGCAGCAGGCGGCGCATGATCTTGCCCGAGCGCGTCTTGGGCAGCTCCGAGACGACCATGATCGAGCGCGGCTTGGCGATCGGGCCGATCTCCTTGGCCACGTGGCCCCGCAGCTCCTGCACGAGGTCCTTGCCCTCGCCCGGCTCGTCGGCCTCCTCGATGGCCTCCTTGCGCAGGATGACGAAGGCGCAGACCGCCTGCCCGGTCGTCTCGTCGGTGGCACCCACGACAGCGGCCTCGGCCACCTTGGGGTGCGAGACCAGCGCGGACTCGATCTCGGCCGTGGAGAGCCGGTGGCCAGAGACGTTCATGACGTCGTCGACGCGGCCGAGCAGCCAGATGTTGCCCTTCGCGTCGTACTTCGCGCCGTCCCCGGCGAAGTAGTACTTCTCGCCGAAGCGGCTCCAGTAGGTCTCCTTGTAGCGCTCCGGGTCGCCCCAGATGCCGCGCAGCATCGCCGGCCAGGGCTTGGTGAGGACGAGGTAGCCGACCTTCTCGGGCTCGGTGAAGGGCTTGCCCTCGTCGTCGAGGATCTCGGCGCTGACGCCGGGGATCGGCTTCTGCGCCGAGCCCGGCTCGAGGTCGGTGACACCCGGCAGCGGGCTGATCATGATCGCCCCGGTCTCGGTCTGCCACCACGTGTCGACGATCGGGGTGCGGTCACCGCCGATGTGCTTGCGGTACCACAGCCACGCCTCGGGGTTGATGGGCTCGCCGACCGAGCCGAGGACCCGCAGTGACGACAGGTCGGACTTCGCGGGGATGTCGTTGCCCCACTTCATGAACGTGCGGATCGCGGTGGGAGCCGTGTAGAGGATCGACACCTTGTACTTCTCGACGATCTCCCACCAGCGGCCCTGGTGCGGGGTGTCGGGGGTGCCCTCGTACAGCACCTGGGTCGCGCCGTTGGCGAGCGGGCCGTAGACGATGTAGGAGTGGCCGGTCACCCAGCCGACGTCCGCGGTGCACCAGTAGACGTCGCTCTCCGGGTGGACGTCGTGGACGATGTGGTTGGTGTAGGCCGCCTGGGTGAGGTAGCCGCCGGTGGTGTGGAAGATGCCCTTCGGCTTCCCGGTGGTGCCGCTGGTGTAGAGGATGAACAGCGGGTGCTCGCTGTCGACCGCGACCGCCTCGTGCGTGTCGTCGGCCGCCTCGAGAGCCTCGTGCCACCACACGTCGCGGCTGGCGTCCCAGTCGACGTCCTGGCCCGTGCGCCGCACGACCAGCACCTTCTCGACCGGGCTGCCCTCGATCGAGACCGCTGCGTCGACCGCCGGCTTGAGGGCGGACGGGGCGCCACGCCGGTAGCCGCCGTCGGAGGTGATGACCACCTTGGCGTCGGCGTCGTCGATCCGGGTGTGCAGCGCCTCGGACGAGAAGCCGCCGAACACCACCGAGTGCGGGGCGCCGACCCGCGCGCA